>JANONY010000067.1:0-3788 GCA_031421055.1 Actinomycetes bacterium
CTCATGTTGCCGGCGGAATCGTATGCCCGGAAGCTGAAGGTAATTGTTCCGTAGGAACCGTCTGGCGGGTCGTACGGCAACTGCCACGCCCCGCCGACCTGGTTCATCGTGGCACTGCCACTGTGGGCACCACTCCACGAGACACTCACTCCAGTGACCCCAACGTTATCTACCGCCGAAACATGAAGAACGGTGGTTTCCGTGTCGTAAATGTAATTCGGAACGGCCGATGCCCCCGCCTTGGGGATGGTCGGCGCGATCGTGTCGCCCGGTGCCGGTTTTGGCGCAGGGCCGGGCGGGGGTGCAGGGGCCGGTTCGGGGGCCGGTGCCTGGGTGTTCACGGTGACGATCGGCAGGTAGCATCCGCTGACCACAAGCGAGTCGATGGCCGGCTGATCCCCGTCGACGACCACGACAGAGGCCGGCACCCAGACGGTGCGTCGGTAGTCGTAGGGGTCGCGCACGGCGAGGTGGGCCGAATCCTCGGTGCGGGCCAGCACGAGGGCCCGCTCGTTGGCGGAGAACGTTGTTACCGGCGACCCACCAGGGCAATCGAAACCGTCGGTCGTGCGCTCGATCGAACTGAACGGCGCCTGCACCGAGACGGGTGTCGGCCGACCGAGTACACCGATCGCGCCGAGGGTGCCACCGACGATCGCCAGCACCAGCCCGCCGCCGATCCACGGCATCAGGGCAACGGCCGGCAGCAGTCCGCCGAGACCGCCGCCGCCGTCGAAACCGCTCGAGTTGGCGGGAGTGCCGGTGTCGCCGGCGTCCACCCGTGCACGGATGGTATCGACGACACCAGCGGGGTCACCCGGTTCTGCGACGCGGTTGAATGTATCCCTCAACAGCACTTCGAGCTCAGTCATGGTGATCCTCCTTCCTCAGCCGTGCAGCGAGCGATTTTCGCGCCCGATGCAGCTGGGTTTTGACGCTGCCAGTGCTCACGCCGAGTCCTTCGGCAATCGTTTCGATCGACTGGTCAAGCAAGTAGTACAGCGCACACACCTGGCGCTGCTGCAGGGGCAAAGAGGTGAGGGCGTTGATGACGTCAATGTCGAGACGCTCGACAGCATCCTCGATCGATTCGGCTGGCACGCCCAGCTTCGCGAGCGCCCGCTCTTCCGCCGAACGGCTGCGGAACTGATCCCGCACCCGGTTGCTGGCAACCACCGTGATCCAGGCGGCAACATTGATGATCGGATGCTGCGGCGGCTTCGCAAGAAACCCGACGATCGCATCCTGCACGGCATCCGCCGCACGCTGCCTGTCCCCCGTGATCACCCCAACAGCGGCAACAACCTTCGAGTACTCCTGCGCGACGAAAAGCTCCAGATCGATCTGGGTCTTCTCGGCCACGGCTGTACTCACATCTCTACGACGCGCGCGGGCATCCGTTCGGTTGACGGGACGCCATATTCAGCTATTGGGAACAGAGTGCCATACCCGCACCCGCGGGTTCAAGCGATAGGGGGCCGCGGAAGGAGTTCCCTACGGCTTTCTCACCGCCACAACGTCATACTCAACGGTCCCCGACCCAGGCGTGCACACGTCAGCTTTTCCAGCGTCTAGCAGGCTGAAAGTGTTCACCGCGGTTCCCTCAAGCCGGGTTGCGGTCATCGTACCGTCGACCTCATCCGCTGCTATCACGCTGAGGCTGTACCCCAGGACGTACTCGTAGGCATCGGCAAAGGTCAGCTCGCCGGTCGCCTCATCTACACAGTCGTTGAGCCCGGTGAACTGATAACTCACCTCACTGTCGAGCTGCGTATAGGTGGTCTCAGACCGAGTCTCGGAAGGCATGCCACTCACTAGTGTGCCCGTACATTCTCCGCCCTGGCACTGCGGCGTCTCGAACAAGACAAAACGATCTTCCTCTAAGCCCACGACGTACTGGGGCCCGGGTGCTTCACTCGCTGTGACCGTGCGAGTAACGACCCATTCGCCGCCAAGGTCAAGCAACTGGACCGTCGGTTCGACCTCGGCGGGCTCAGGGACTGGCGCGGCGGGAGGACCGGAACGGCACCCCACCAGCAGGGCAATCGCACTTGCGACGACGAGAAAGGCTGCAAACTTTCGCGGCAACATACCAGTGACCATAACAGCGGTCTCATACCTCCGCAACGATCGTATTTGCACCAGAACAGGTTGGCTTCCCGCGCGATCCGCCCACGTCTTCCTATTTCTAGGTCAAGTCCACATGCGTGGTGTAACGCGTTTGCCGCGTGATTCTTGGATTTTTTTGGGCGCTGAGGGCGCCGAGTTCGGTGATCTGTTCGTCCTTGTCGGTTTGGCGAAACTCCCGCCCGGCACGTAGGGCAAAGCGCACCCAACGCCACAAACTAGAATCAACCCGTGGCTAAAGCTGAACTCATGGACTTCGACCAGGCCCTCGAGATGTTCGAGCCCGTGCTCGGTTTCGAGGTTCACGTCGAGCTCAACACCCAGACGAAGATGTTCTCGGACGCGCCAAACCCCGCCGCCCTCGGCAACGTTCACGCAGAGCCGAACACGTACATCACGCCCGTCGACCTCGGTCTGCCCGGCAGCCTCCCGGTCGTCAACGAGAAGGCCGTGCACTACTCGATCAGCCTCGGCCTAGCCCTCGGTTGCCAGATCGCGCCGACGAGCCGCTTCGCCCGCAAGAACTACTTCTACCCCGACCTCGCCAAGAACTACCAGATCAGCCAGTACGACGAGCCGATTGCCTTCGACGGCACGGTCGACGTCGAACTGGCCAGCGGCCGCACGATCACGGTAGAGATTGAGCGCGCCCACATGGAAGAGGACGCGGGCAAGCTGACGCACGTCGGCGGATCCACCGGTCGTATTCAGGGCGCCGAACACTCGCTCGTCGACTACAACCGCGCGGGCGTGCCGCTCGTCGAGATCGTCACCAAGATGATTCCTGGGACGGAACATGACGCCCCCGAGGTCGGCAAGGCTTACGTCAGCATGATCCGCGACATCGTTCTCAGCCTCGGAATCAGCGAAGCCAAGATGGAGCGCGGCAACCTCCGCTGCGACGCGAACATCTCGCTGAGCCCGCGCGGCAGCGGCAAGCTCGGCACGCGCACCGAGACCAAAAACGTCAACAGCCTCAGATCAGTCGAGCGGGCGATCCGCTACGAGATCCAGCGCCAGGCCGCGATTCTCGCCAAGGGCGGCACCATCATTCAGGAGACCCGCCACTGGCACGAAGACACCGGCGTCACGAGCGCCGGTCGCCCAAAAAGCGACGCCGATGACTACCGGTACTTTCCCGAGCCAGACCTCCTTCCTGTAGAGCCAAGCGCCGAACTCATCGCAGAGCTGCGCGCCGCCCTGCCCGAGGCGCCGAGCGTGCGCTTCAAGCGGCTCAAAGCGGAGTGGGGCTTCAGCGACCTCGAGTTTCAAGACGTGCAGAACTCCGGCCTGCTCATCGAGGTGGAGGAGACCGTCGCCGCCGGAGCCTCGCCCCAGCAGGCGCGCAAGTGGTGGACCGGCGAGATCGCCCGCCTCGCCAACGCCGCCGGCGTCGACGCCTCGACCCTGGTTTCTGCGGCCCACGTCGCATCGCTGGTCGAGCTTGTCGAGACCGGCACCCTAACTGATCGACTAGCAAGACAAGTTCTCGAGGGCGTAATAGCCGGCGAAGGAACCCCCGCGGATGTCGTCACAGCCCGCTACCTCACCGTCGTCACCGACGACACGGCCCTCATCGCCGCAATCGACCTCGCTCTCGCCGCCCAGCCGGACGTGCTCGAAAAGATCCGCGACGGCAAGGTACAGGCCGCCGGCGCGGT
>JANONY010000068.1:0-2575 GCA_031421055.1 Actinomycetes bacterium
AAGAGTGCGACCGCGGTGATCATCCCGATCACGCTCGTGCTGCAGTTCATCTCTGGCGTCTATCTGCAGTTCACCAGCCTGCCCGAATGGCTGCAGAACGTCGCGAGCGTGTTCCCGCTCAAGTGGATGGCGCAGGGCACGAGAAGCGTGTTCTTGCCCGAAGGTTTCGAGGCGCTCGAACAGGGTGAGACCTGGAACCTCGGCGGCATCGCAATCGCGCTCGGGGTGTGGCTCGTCGTCGGCCTCGTGGTGACCCGCCTGACATTCCGCTGGATCCGCAAGGATAGCTAGATGCGAGCGATGCGGTGGTGGCATGTCGGGGTCGTTGCAACCTGCGCGATTCTTGCCGCCATCGTCATCATCGCCGAGACCCTCACCCCGCGCGTTGGGGCGGGTCTCGGCGTTCTTGCGCTCTTTCTGATCTGCTGGTTCGCCTACGGCTGGCGCTTCGAGACCACTCCGCGCGCGGCAGTGTTCATTGTCGTCGTGTGCACGGTGCTCGCTCCCCTCGCCGTTTTAGCCTCGCCCACCTTCACCACCCTGCAGGCGGTCATCTTCCCGATCGTGTGGTCGGCCATGCGGTCGCTGCGACCGGCCGTCGTGGTGAACGTCGTGATCGCGCTTCTTATTGCCGCGGCGCTGTTCATCACGCTCGGGGGCACCGCCTACGCGCTGTATCAAGCGGTCGTGATCGAGTCACTGTCGCTGATGTTCAGCCTCGCCTTGGGTTTCTGGATGACCGCGCTCGGCCGGCAAAGCGCGGAGCGCGCTCGACTGATCGACGAGCTGCAGGCCACTCAGTCGCAGCTGGCCGCCCTCAGCATGGATGCCGGAATCACCAGCGAGCGCGAGCGCTTGGCTCGCGAGATTCACGACACGATCGCGCAAGACCTCACCGGACTCGTGCTGCTCGCGCAGGGCGTTAGCCGAAAACTGGCCGCGGGTGACACCGTCGCGGCAGTCGAACAGCTGACGATGCTCGAAGAGGGCGCACGCACCGCCCTCGCCGAAACGCGCGCGCTGGTCGCGTCAACCGCCACGCCGTCACTCGACGGCGATGGCATCGGCGCCGCGCTGGACCGGTTGGCGACGCGGTACGAACGCGAAACCGCCATGACCGTGACAGTGCGAGCGGATGTCGACACGGCCCTCGACCGCGACATTGAAGTAGTGCTGCTGCGCTGCGCGCAAGAAGGGCTAGCCAACGTGCGAAAACATTCAGGAGCAACAATGGCGGCCATCACTCTCGTCGCGAACACGAGCGAGCTCAGCCTTCGCGTCAGCGACAACGGCAGCGGGTTCGACCCCGCCGAGGTGCACAGCGGCTACGGATTGAGCGGCATGCGCGACCGCCTCGCCCTGGTGGGCGGCGAGCTCGAGCTCGAGAGCGGCGAAGAAGGCACGACCCTGCTCGTGACGCTGCCCGCAGCGGCACCATCAGCGCGCACGCTTCCGGCGGTGCGCGCATGATCCGCGTGCTCGTCGCCGACGACCACCCGATCGTTCGCTCCGGCATCGTCGCGCTGCTCGAGTCGGCCGACGACATCGAGGTTGTCGGCACAGCAAGCACGGGCCTCGAGGCAGTCGAGCTGGCATTGCAGCTCGGCCCAGACATTGTGCTGATGGACTTGCGTATGCCCGGAATCGAGGGCGATGAGGCCACGGCTCGAATCTTGGCGGTGCGGAGCGAGATCCGCGTGGTGGTTCTGACTACCTATGAAACCGACGCGAGCATCCTGACTGCGATCGAGGCGGGGGCGAGCGGGTATCTGCTCAAGGCCGCGCCGCAGGAAGAGATTCTTGCGGGCATTCGCTCGGTCGCTCGAGGCGAGGTTGCGCTTGCGCCGTCGATCGCCGCGATGTTGGTCAACCGGGTCAAGCGGCCCTCTGTAAGCCTGAGCGCGCGCGAAAAAGAGGTGCTTGGCCTCGTTGCTCAAGGCCTCAGCAACCCCTCCATCGCCAAGCATCTCTTTCTCAGCGAGGCGACGGTGAAGACGCATTTGCTGCACGCCTTCGAGAAGCTCGAGGTGGGCGACCGCACGCGCGCCGTGACAAAAGCTATGGAACTAGGGCTGCTTTAGCCGACGCCGAAAAACGAAGAGGCCGGTCAGAAGCAGCAACAGTGCGGCCGCGAGCGGGGTCGTCAGGGTGGAGCCCGTGGATGCGAGCGCCGCGAGGTCGATGTACGCGAGCGGGCCGCTGAGGGAGATCGCCCCGATGCGCCCGTCGGCGAGCACGGTGAACCAGACGGTGACCGAGCGCGGGGTGCCGTCAGAGGCAAAGGTCGTGAGCACGATGCTGTGCGAACCAGCGTCGATCGCTGACTGGATGGCGCCGGTACCGGTAGCGGCGCCGAGGGCCGAGGTCAGGCCGCTAGCTGCGACAAAGGGCACCGAGTTGATGGTTACCGAGTACGGAACAGCGTCGCCGGCCCCCGCGACGTCGCCGACGGAAAAGTGCAACTCAAGCCCGACCGCGGGCGCCGCCGCGACGACCCCGCTGATTGCGGCGACGTCTGTGCCGTATCCCGTTGCGGTCACACTAAACGAGTACGCGTCGCCGACCGCGGAGAGCG
>JANONY010000069.1:0-9062 GCA_031421055.1 Actinomycetes bacterium
TCGTTGATGCTGCCGCGACTCTCGCCGCTCGCGCCATCGAAGAAGTCGATTGCGGTGAGCGCGTATTGCCCCGGATACACCACGTCACCATCGCCCGCGCTAATGGTGCTGACTTGGAAGCCGTCAGACAACAACGGAGTGGGAAAATTGGCCTTGGGGTCGGCGCCGAAGGTGCCGTTCGCCGTGATCATGCTTGACGCCTCACCCGAGGACTTCGTCGGTGTGCAGTCGCCGGTGGGCGCGCTTGTCGAGCACGCTGCGAGAGCCACGAGCAGGCCAGCTGCGGTAGCGAGCGCGATGGTTGTGCGCACAAATCCTCTTTCTTCGTCGGGCTTGGGCGCTACAACTCTAGCGGTCAGCGGAGGCCGCCTTTGCGGCGTCGCCAGCCTTCGTCGCTTCACGGGCTGTCTTGCGCAATCTCTTATCGCTTGCCTGACGCTCGCCAAGGGCACCGGGAGTCCACAGCTCGACGTCTGCATCGCTGAAGTCCGACTTGGAGGCGCGGCGTTTGAGCTCAGGCAGCACAACGCCAGGCGCGAGGCGACGCGCGGTGAGCAAGAATCCGGTGTGCCCAATCATGCGGTGATCTGGACGCACGGCGAGTCCTTCGACGTGCCAGCCGCGAATCATCGTCTCTGAGGAGTCAGGGTTGGTGAACAACCCGGTCGCACGCAGAGCCTCTGCGACCCGTGATAGCTGGGTGACGGTCGCTATGTAGCAGACCAGCACTCCCCCGGGCTTGAGAGCCTCGGCGACCGACTCGAGGCACTCCCACGGAGCAAGCATGTCGAGAATGACGCGATCGACGCTGCCGGGCGCGGCGACTGTCGGCAACGCAGTTGTTAGGTCGCCGAGCGTGATGGTCCAGTTGTCGGGAGTTGCGCCGAGGAACGCTTCGACGTTTCCCCGCGCGACGGTAGAGAACTCTTCGCGGCGCTCGAACGAGTGCAATACACCTTCGCCGCCGATTGCGCGCAACAACCAGAGCGAAAGGGCACCGCTTCCGACTCCGGCCTCTACGACGGTCGCGCCGGGAAAGATGTCTCCGACAGCGAGGATCTGGGCGGCATCCTTTGGATAAATGATTGCAGCGCCGCGGGGCATAGACATGACAAAGTCGGTCAGCAGCGGTCGAAGAGCGAGAAACTCCACCTCGTTGTTGCTCAGCACGACGGAGCCATCAGGCTGCCCGATGATGTCGTCGTGCTTGACGAAGCCTTGATGAGTGTGGAACTCCGCACCCGGTTCGAGCGTGATGGTGTTGAGGCGTCCCTTTGGGCCGGTCATTTGCACTCGATCGCCGACTCGAAATTCTCCACTCTGGCGACGAAAGGTCTGGTTCATGATCGGCGGGCCCGGTAGACGTCGAACAGGTCTTCTGCGCGCTTGCCGGCCAGGTCGGGCCAGATGTCATAGGCGGCGTCGTCCAACAAAGGGATGTGCATCGGCACGGCAATCACGACGGCGCCAGCAGCCACCGCCGATGCAACACCGGGGCTGGAGTCTTCGAGAGCGACGCAGTCTGTCGGCGCGACGCCGAGCGCTGCCGCACCAAATTCGTAGGGTTGCGGATGCGGCTTGCTGTGCGTCACGTCGTCGCCGGCGACGATAGCGCCGAAGGCGACGAATCCGATCGCGTCGGCGACCGCGACGGCCATGCGCCGAATCGACATCGTGACCAGCGCCGTGGGCACCCCAAGCTCGGCGAGTTCACGCAGCAATTCCCGCGCGCCTGGCCGCCAGGGCACCGCCTCGGCTACGCGCTCGAGCACATCGTTCGTCATGCGCTCGATGATCTCAGCTTCGGTCAGCTCCACACCCTTCGCCTGCAGGATGCGCGCAGAATGCCAGAGCCCGGAACCGACAAGCTGCAGGGCGTCTTCGTGCGTCCAGGTGCCACCGAAGCTCTCTACCAACTGGGTCTCAGACGCCATCCAGTACGGCTCAGTATCGACCAGGGTGCCGTCCATATCCCAGAGCACGGCAGCGGGGCGCAAAGTGATCACAACCGACAATGCTACGGGTAGTTCTATTCTTGAGAACTAAGGCGCAAGAGCGCCACGAGGTGAGGTAGCAGGGTGGGTCTGAATCCAGAGTTCTCGAAGCGGCGTCTGTTGGTCGTCGCGTTCGAGGGGTGGAACGATGCCGGCGAAGCCGCAAGCGGCGCCGTGCAGACCCTACGCGAGCAACTCAACGTCGAGACGATTCTCGAGATTGAGCCTGAGGACTACTTCGACTACCAGTTCAATCGCCCGACGGTCGCTCTCGATGAGTTGGGACGCCGCGAGCTGGTGTGGCCGGCGATCACCGTGATCGGCCCCACCGATCCGCTGGAGAATTCGGTGTACTTGCTGACCGGAACCGAGCCCTCTCGCGGCTGGAAGACGTTCACGACCGAGATCCTCGATGTTGCAGAGGCACACGGCATCACCGCCGTGGTGTTTCTCGGCGCCATGCTCGCCGATGTGCCACACACTCGGCCAATCTCAACTTTCGTGAGCAGCGAGAACGATGAGGTGCGCACCCACTTCAGCATCGACCGCAGCACCTATGAAGGGCCGGTCGGCATTCTCGCGGCGCTCGCCGACGGTGCCGAGCGGCGCGGCATCCCGACCGTGTCGATTTGGGCTTCGGTGCCTCACTACGTGCACAACGCACCGTCACCGAAGGCGACCCTTGCCCTGATCGACAAGCTCGAGGAAATCATCGATGTGGTGATTCCCCGCGGCGACCTGCTCGACGAGGCGGCGGCCTGGGAAAGCGGCATCGACGCCCTCGCAGGCGACGACGACGATATGTCGTCGTACATAGAGCAGCTAGAGCGGGCTCGAGACACGGTTGACTCCCCGCAGGCGAGCGGAGACGCCATCGCCGAAGAGTTCGAGCGCTACCTTCGTCGCGGTGGTGATGGCAAGACCGACGGCATCGCAGGCGAGGGGCCGTGGCGTCCGGAGGCCTGAACCCGTTGCCTGACTCCCTGACCCGATGCCGCTGCCGCTGTCCCGATGCCGCTGTCCCGACGCCGCTCGCGCTGCTACGCCTGAAGCACTCCAGCCGAAAGCAGTGCGATCAGCGTGGCGCCGAGCAGCACGCGGTACACCACGAATGGCAAGAACGAGTGCGTTGAAATGTACTTCATGAGGAAAGCGATGACCGCGAGCCCGACCCCGAAGGCCACGATGGTCGCCACCGCGGTCTCTGCGTAACCGTAGGAGTTCTGCGGCTCGCTGAAGCTGTGCACGAGCTCGTAGAGCCCCGCGCCAAACACAGCCGGAATGGCAAGCAAGAACGAGAATCGGGCTGCTGCGGGGCGGGTGTAGCCGAGTGCGAGCCCAGCGCTCGTACTTGCGCCGGAACGCGACACACCAGGAATGAGGGCGAGCATCTGAGCGAGACCGATGATCACGCCGTCGCGGTAGCTCAGTTGTTCTAGCGGCTTGGCTTTGCGGCCCAACCAGTCGGCGAGACCGAGCAGGAGGCCAAAGACGATGAGCACGATAGCGATGAGCCAGAGGTTGCGCAACGGGCCGCGCACGAAGTCTTGCGCGAGGTAGCCGACGACGACGATTGGCACTGTGCCGATGATGATGAGCCAGCCGAGCCGCACATCTGGGTCGTTTGCGGCGATTCCCGCTGCCGGGCGAAACGATCTGAACCAGCGGCCGATGATGCGCGTGATGTCTTTCCAGAAGAAGATGATCACCGCGGTCTCGGTTCCTAGTTGGGTGATCGCCGTGAAGGTGGCGCCAGGCTCGCGCCCGTCGAACAGCAGCTTGCTGACAAGCAGCAGGTGAGCGTTGGACGAGATCGGCAAGAACTCGGTGAGCCCCTGTACAAGACCGAGAATGATTGCCTCGATGAAGCTCAACGCGCACTCCTAGTAGGTGAGAAGCAGGTCGGCGAGAACCCGCCTGCCAAAGACTAGTGCGTCGAGCGGGACCCGCTCGTCAACGCCGTGGAACATGGCCGCAAAATCCAGCTCAGGCGGCAGCTGAAGGGGTGCGAAGCCGTAACCGGTGATGCCGAGTTTCGAGAGCGCCTTGTTGTCTGTTCCCCCCGACAACAGGTATGGCAGCACGGCGGCACCTGGGTCGTGCTTCTTCAGTGTGCCAATCATGGTGTCGACGAGTTCGCCCGCGAAGGGATTCTCGAGGCCGATGTCTGAGTGCATCACGAGAACCTCGATGTCGTCACCGACCAAATCGCGCACCTGCGCGAGCACAGCGTCTTCGTCACCCGGCAGGGTGCGAATGTCGATGAGCGCCTCGGCAAGGTCCGGAATCACATTGTGCTTGTAACCGGCCGTCAACATCGTCGGATTGGTGGTGGTACGAAGGCTCGCGCGAATAAAACCCGCGGCCGTGCCTGTGCTCAACACCAGGACATCGGGGTCGGTGCCAACCGGGTCGACGTCCATGATTCGTGCGATTTCGGCGACGAGGTGCCTCGTGGTGTCAACGAGCTCGATCGGCCACTCGTGACGGCCCAGAATGGCGACCGCCTCGGCCAGCTTCGTCACGGCATTGTTCTCGATCACGCGGCTACCGTGGGCCGCGGTTCCGCGCGCAATGAGCTTGACCCAGACCAGTGCTTTCTCGCCCGTCTGCAACAGGTAGGAGCGCTGTCCGCCAAAAGTCACCGAGTATCCGCCGACCTCGCTGATGGCCTCCGTCGCGCCGGCGAAAAGTTCTGGGTGGTTATCGACGAGGTGGTGTGCGCCAAACACGCCCCCGTTCTCCTCGTCTGCGAAGAATGCGATCACCAGGTCGCGGGCCGGCTGGCGACCGCTCTCCACGATGTCGCCGAGCGCGGTGATAATCATTGCGTCCATGTTTTTCATGTCGACCGCGCCACGACCCCAGAGCATGCCATCGCGGATCACACCCTCGAACGGATCGACGCTCCAGTTGGCCGGGTCAGCCGGCACCACATCCGTGTGTCCGTGCACGACGAGCGCAGGCTTGCTGCCGTCAACGCCCTCGACGCGAGCCACGACGCTCGTACGGCCCGGCGCTGAGTCGACGTAGCGTGGGGTGAGCCCGAGTCGCGTCAGGTGTGCACCGAGGTATTCCGCGGCCTCCGTCTCGCCGTTCGCACGGCCGCCACCGTAGTTGCTCGTGTCGAAGCGGATGAGGTCTCGCGCGATCGCGGCGGTCGTCTCTGGCTGCATGGGTCTACGCTACCTGCCGGTACGCAGCGTGTCGGATCGGTGCTATTCTCGTACCTCGGTGCTCTTCCCACAGAGTGCCAGTTGCGCGCGGATGGCGGAAATGGCAGACGCGCTAGCTTGAGGTGCTAGTGCCCGTATAGGGCGTGGGGGTTCAAGTCCCCCTTCGCGCACGAACAGAACGGCCCCGATAACTCGGGGCCGTTCGTCGTTGCTGCCGCGTCGACCATTGGGCTAGTTTCGCTCCACGTGCGCGGTGATCATGATCGGCAGGTGGTCGGATACGCCCTGGGGCAGGGTCTCCACCTTTTCAATGCTGACTCCGGTCGAGGTGACGAAGTCGAAGTGACCGCGAAAGATCTTGTAGCGAAGGTAGGTGCGCCGGTCGCTCAGAGTCATGTCGTAGCCAGACTTCACCACTTGCCGCATCAGCTTGCCGGTGAAAAGCGGATAGTTGTAGTCGCCAACCATGACGGTCGGCAGGGCCTCGCCGATTCGCCCAAGTGCCATGTGGGCGGCCTCGATCTGCACGCGGCGCAACGAGTTGGGCGCCGTCAGCGGAGAGGCGTGAAACGACGCGACGATGATCTCGCGCTTGGCTTCTTTGTCGTACATGCGGGTCGCCAGCAGGCGCTCGTTGGTCGGCGAGAAGAGTATGTCGTGCATACCCCGCTTCAAGGCGAAGCTTGAGGACTCGTGCCCGTCGAAGCGATCACGGCGGTAGTACACGGCGAGCCCGAGGCGATTGGTTTTTGTCGTGTCAGCGAGGGCAAGAGGACCGAGTTCCTGCGGCAGAAACTCGGTGTGTGCTTCTTGCAGGCAGAGTACGTCCGGGTCCCACCGTGTAACGAGGTCGTCAAGCTCGTGGCTCGCGGCATGCTTGCGGAGGTTGTAGCTAATGATTCTGATGTTGGCACCCAACGTGGCGGCACTTCCCCCACGCTTTCGGTCAAGTCTAGGACGCTCGCACGGCGGATCCTGCCCGGCAATCACTTGCGGGCATACACTCGGATGCACAAGGCGCCGCGCAATTCGGAGGTGGTAATGAGCGACCCGTACGGATCGCCGACCATTCCTGCCGCCTGGTATCCAGACCCGGCGGATGCGCACCAGCTGCGCTACTGGAACGGCGCCGGCTGGACCAACCAAACTGCCCAACGACCCGCCGCAGCGCCTCCCGCCGCGCCACCGCCTCCGGTTGCGCCGCCGCGATCTCAGCCGACGCCTGCACCCGCTCTGGCCCCGGCGGTGGAGTCTCAACCGGCGGCCCCGTTTCAGCCGGCGGCCCCGTATCAACCGGCAGTCGCGTATCAACCGGCAGACCCGTATCAACCGGCAGTCCCGTCGCTCGGCGGTCTGTTTGACGAGCCAGCCGCTCCCCCGTACGTGCCGCTTGCCTTCACCGACAATTCTGAGCCGATCGGTGCCGCGGACGCCGGTTGGTCACCCAACACGATCAGCGGGTGGTTCTACGCGTTCATTCCCGTGACGCTGGCCGCATTGGCCCTCATGCCGCTCCCCGTCAACCTTCTCAACGCCAGCGATCTGCCGGCGCGCGTTGGGCTCGTTTTGCTGTTCATTGCGCTCGCGATTGCCCTAGCCGCCATCGATGGGATGCAACTGCGGCACCGCGACTTTGTGCGTGTTCCGCCGCCGGTGCTCGGCGTTATTCCTCCGGTGTATTCGATCGCGCGTGCGGCCGCCGTCGGACGCCGCGGCTTCAGTGTGGCGGCAGTGTCCCTCGCGGTGCAAACCGCCGTGACGTTGGGTCTTTTGGTGCACTTTTTGCCGGCGGGGATCGAGGCGAACGAGGTCGAGACACCAAGCGACGTCGCGTCAAGCCTTGGATTCGTGCCCCCCTTCACCGAGGCGCAGAAGGCGGCTTTGCTTACGCCGGAGGGCATGGCGGCGAAGATCATGTTTGACGCAGCTGGGTCCGCGCTTCGCTACAAGACAGTGACCTGCGATCCGATCCCTTCCACCGAGCTCGGCGTTCAGGTGATGTGCACTGCTCAGGGCACGATTGCCGACTACGACATCTACGTTCAGTTGATCCCGACCAGCGACGGAGTTCCCTTCACTGTGACCTCGGTCGCCCCCTCGCTCAAGCTCTGAACCCGCGCCGCCGAACCTTGGGCCTCCGAAGTTTTGGGCCGCTGAACTCTGCGCTGCACAGCTCACCGAGGCCTACGCTTGAGCTGTGCACGATCTAGCCCACGAACCAGACGCGCGCCGTTACGTGTTGCGTGTCGCCGGAGACGTGGTTGCAGTTCTCGACTACGCGATCAACGGTAACCAGATTTCGTTCAACCACACGTACACGAAGGCTCCTTTTCGCGGTCGCGGGTTCGCCGCACAACTCGTTGGCTTCGCGGTTGACGACGTCGAGCGCAACAGCAGCTTTCGCGTCGTGCCGATGTGCTGGTACGTGGCCGATTGGTTTGATGAGCACGCCGATCGTCGAGGGTTGCTCGCTCGCGCGTTGTGAGCGCACGCCCGAATCGCCAGCGGCGTGCCGAGACTCAGCTGCCTCGCAGCTCAGCCTTCGCTGCTTTGTCGAACGTGACGCGCTGAGCCTCATCGCGAACCCCGGCCTGTCGTGCGCGCTCCTCGACCAGCCAGTCGGGCATGGCTGCGAGCAGTGCTTTGATCTCGAGGGTCGTGAGCGCATCGGCAACCTGCGCTCTGGCAAGGCCACTGATAGAGATTCCGAGTTTTTGTGCGACCACGGGTCGCGGATGTGGGCCAGACCTGCGCAATTCGGCCAACCACTCGGGTGGCGTCGATTGGAGGCCAAGAAAGGTGCTTCGGGTCACTTCGCTGTCTCGAAAGTCGGCAGGGGTCGCCGGGAGGTAGATCCCCAACTTCTTGGCGGCGGTTGTCGGCTTCATGGTCTGGTCTGGCACGCGTCAAGGCTACGCGCCTCTCGACGGTACCTGCGACGTGTGTGCGGGCTCGCGCTAGCCTGAAGGGGTGCAGCCTCCGCTAGTTCTTGCGTTCGTGCCAGGTGTCACCCCGGGCAAGTGGGCCTCGGTGTGGAAGCAGCGGATGCCGGCGACAGCACTAGATCTGCGTCAACAGTCCACCGAGGAAGCGATTCATTCGCTGCGAGATGGTCGCGCCGACGTAGCGCTCGTGCGTATGCCGATGGATGGTGCAGGCCTCAACGTCATCCCGCTGTATGAGGAACTCGCTGTCGTTCTCGCTGCGAAAGATCACGCCGTCGCCACATTCGAGTCCCTCACGACTGGCGAGCTCGCCGGCGAGACCGTGCTTGACGGTCATGGCTTCGAGACCGTCGAACTCGTGGCGGCCAACCTCGGGATTGCGATCATGCCGCAGTCCGTTGCTCGGCTGTACGCGCGGCGCGACGTGGTGGCTCGACCGCTCACCGATCAGCCTTCCACGCGTATTGCGCTCGCGTGGCGCGAGGCCGACACGAATCCGCTCATCGAGGAGTTCGTCGGCATTGTGCGCGGCCGCACCGCGAATAGTTCTCGCGGCTCCGCCGTCGCCGAGGCTGCGCCAAAGTCGAGCGCCAAGAATACTCGGGGCCGAGAATCAAGGCGCTAGCGTTGCGCAATCACATCCCCGTCTCTTGATCGCCCAGCCGCTCGCGCCTCCTCCACCGCCGCCCGCAGAACGGTTGGGGTGCTGCGAATCGTCGCGGCCGGTTTAGTTTTTGCGGCCATCATCACGCAGATCGCGGATCAGCTGGGAGCTGGAGTGTTTGTTCCCACCGAGTACTTCTCATACTTCACGGTGCAGTCCAGCATGATGAACGTCGTGGTGTTGGCTGCCGGTGGGTACCTCGCCCTACGTTTTAGGCGAGACACCGTGCTCTACACCGGCGTTCGGATGGCGACTGTCACCTACGCGGTGGTGACCGGCGTGG
>JANONY010000070.1:0-4156 GCA_031421055.1 Actinomycetes bacterium
GTGCTGCCGCTGCCGCATTCCGACCGCGCGGGGTTTTGTTGGCAATGCGACGGTTGTAACTGCCGCATTGCCAACGAGGGCCCGCGGTGTCAACTCGACAAACCGCGGGACTCGGCAGGACGAGCGACTTTGCAGGCTCGCGAAGTAAGCACTCAGGTTATGCACAGAAAACGCGCAGAGACTTAACCCATGACTGACGGACCAAAAATTCTCATCGTCGACGACGAACCGAACATTCGCGATCTGCTCACCACCAGCCTGCGTTTCGAGGGCTTCGCCGTTCGCGCGGTCGGTAACGGTGCGCAGGCAATTTCAGCGGTGCTCGAAGAGGAGCCAGACCTGATCATTCTCGACGTCATGTTGCCCGACATCAACGGATTCGGAGTCACCAAGCGGCTTCGCGCGAGCGGCTACACCGCGCCGATCTTGTTTCTCACCGCCAAGGACGACACGGAAGACAAGATCACCGGCCTCACCGTCGGCGGCGACGACTACGTGACGAAGCCGTTCAGCCTCGACGAAATCGTCGCTCGGATCAAGGCGATCCTGCGGCGCACCATGCAAGACGACGAAGAGGCGATCATTCGCGCTGGCGAAGTGACGATGGACCAAGACACCCACGAAGTGACGGTCGGCGACGCCCAAGTCGAACTGAGCCCGACCGAGTTCAAACTGTTGCGCTACCTCATGCTCAACCCAAACCGCGTGCTGTCGAAAGCGCAGATTCTCGACCACGTCTGGGAGTACGACTTCAATGGAGACGCCGGCATCGTCGAGAGCTACATCTCATACCTTCGACGCAAGCTCGACCAGTTCTCGACCGAGCCGATCATTCAAACAAAGCGCGGCTTCGGGTACATGCTCAAAGCCTCGCGTATCTAAGCGCGTCTAGACTCGCCGGATGCACGAGACGCTGAGCAAGCGGTGGGAGGCGGTCTCTCTCCGCACCAAGATTTCGGGTGTCACGGTACTGGTGCTTGCCCTCGGGCTCACTGTCGCGGGTGTCGGCACGCTCTCAGTGCTCAGCGCGTACCTCACCCAAAAGGTCGATAACGAGTTGCAGATCGCGGCGAGCGAGTTCCTCGACCGCGGCGAGACCTCGGCGTTCAGCGAAGACACTCGCTCAGGACTCATCCCCTACTACTTCGGAGCGATTGACTCCGACGGTGTGTTCATCACCGACAACTTGCCTGACTCGCAACGCGACCTGCAGCCGGATGTGTCACAACTGAGCTTGTTCTACCTCGCTGATCACTTCGGCGCGTTCACGCTCACCAACGACGCCAAGACGGCGGAGTGGCGCGTGATCGCACTCCCGCAGCGCTTCATCACGGAAGGCCATCAACAGGCGACCCTTCTCGTCGGCAGAAACCTCAGCGAGGACAATGCCCTTCTTGAGCAGTACGCCCTGATCTTCTTTACGTTCGCGGCCGCCGGACTGCTGGTGGCTGTCCTCCTCACCCGTGTCCTGGTCGCCTCCAGTTTCACGCCGTTGCGCGAAGTTGAGGCCACCGCCGCTCGCTTTGCCGCGGGAGACTTCAGCCAGCGACTAGGCGGCGCGACGCCCAATACCGAGGTCGGACGACTCAACCGATCGCTCAACGCCATGCTCAGTCGCATCGACCGTGCTTTCGCCGACCGTGCCCGCACCATCGAACAAATGCGGCGCTTCATCGGCGACGCAAGCCACGAACTTCGCACCCCCCTCGTCTCGGTGCGTGGCTACGCAGAGCTCTACCGCATGGGTGCCCTCTCGAGTCCAGAAGAGGTCGCGCAGGCCATGGATCGCATCGAGAAGGAGGCGGTGCGCATGAGCGAGCTGGTCAGCAATCTGCTCGAGCTAACGCGCATCGACGAGGCAAAACCCCTGCAACTCACGGCGGTCGATCTCGCGCCGCTCGCACGCGATGCGGCCCTCGACGCGATGGCGGGTGCACCAGACCGCACGGTCAGCGTGGTGACCATCGGGGGCGACGAGCCGGCCGACGTCGCTCCCGCGCCGCCACTTCGAGCGTCATCGATCGCTACCGGCCCGATCGCCTTCGCCGGGGCGACCTTCGCCCGCCTGCGCCTGCTGCGGCTCCGTGCGGGCAGGCCGGTCATTGTGGTGCCAGCGGAGCTGATGCAACAGCAGGTCTCATCCAGTGCCATCGTCGCTGCAGAAGAGAACAAGCTACGTCAGGTCATCACGAATCTGATGGGCAACGCGCTGCGCTTTACGCCGGCTGGCAGCCCCATCGAAATCGCGGTAGAAGCCAAACGCGCAGGCCGGGTCGCCACGATTTCGGTGATCGACCACGGTGAAGGAATTCCGCCACAGATTCGCGAGAAGATCTTTCAACGCTTCTGGCGGGCTGACACCTCGCGCACCCGCGACACGGGAGGCTCAGGGCTCGGGCTCGCCATCGTGTCGTCGATCGTCGCCGCGCACCGCGGAACCGTTCGCGCGCTCGAGACGCCCGGCGGTGGCGCAACGTTTGAGGTGACTCTGCCTCTCCTCAACCCCGGACAGGATCCGACTTCGCTCACAAGCTCAGAGCACTAGCACCTCGGCTGTCGGTGGCTGGCTACCGTGTCGGCATGACGAGATACCAGGTAGATAGCGAAGCAGTGTTCGGCGCGACCGGAGCAGTCCGGGCCACGATCGGGCGCATCCAATCAGAGGTCGAGGCAATGCACGGCCAGCTCACGACGCTTCAGGGTTCGTGGCAGGGCGACGCAGCCACCGCGTTTCAGACGCTCGTGGCCGACTGGCGCAGCACGCAAGTGCGCGTCGAAGAGAGCCTCGGGGCGATCAACCTCGCCCTCGGCCAGGCCGGTCAGCAGTATGCAGACATTGAGGCGTCAAACGCCCGGTTGTTCGTGCACTAGCGGGCCAAACGCAGCAACGGGCGCTCCGCGAGGAGCGCCCGTTGCTGTCTAATCAGACCTAGAAGTCCATGCCGCCAGACGGGTCACCCATCGGCGCGGCGTGCTTCTCTGGCTTTTCAGCGACAACTGCCTCGGTGGTGAGGAACAGCGCCGCGATCGACGCGGCGTTGAGCAGCGCAGAGCGAGTGACCTTCACCGGGTCATTGATGCCAGCAGCGAGCATGTCGACGTACTCACCGGTCGCGGCGTTGAGGCCGTGGCCAACCGGCAGGTTGCGCACCTTGTCGACAACAACACCTGGCTCCATACCAGCGTTGAGTGCGATCTGCTTGAGCGGAGCGTCGATGGCAACACGCACGATGTTCGCGCCGGTTGCCTCGTCACCAACAAGAGCCTTGATGGCCTTGCCTTCGAAGGCGACCTTGCCAGCCTGGATGAGCGCAACGCCACCACCGGCGACGATACCCTCTTCGACGGCAGCCTTGGCGTTACGCACAGCGTCTTCGATGCGGTGCTTGCGCTCTTTGAGCTCAACCTCGGTTGCGGCCCCGGCCTTGATCACCGCGACACCGCCGGCGAGCTTGGCGAGACGCTCTTGCAGCTTCTCGCGGTCGTAGTCGCTGTCGGTGTTCTCGATCTCTGCGCGAATCTGCTTGACGCGGCCAGCAATAGCTTCCTCGTCGCCAGCGCCCTCGATGATGGTCGTCTCGTCTTTGGTGATGATCACCTTGCGAGCGCGGCCGAGCAGGTCGAGCGTCGCGTTCTCGAGCTTGAGGCCGACCTCTTCAGAGATGACCTGTCCGCCGGTGAGAATTGCGATGTCCTGCAGTTGCGCCTTGCGACGGTCGCCGAATCCCGGCGCCTTGACGGCGACGGACTTGAAGATGCCACGGATCTTGTTGACGACGAGGGTCGCGAGAGCCTCGCCATCCACATCCTCAGCAATGATGAGCAGCTGCTTGCCCGACTGAATCACCTTGTCGACGATCGGCAGTAGATCTTTGATGTTCGAGATCTTCGAGTTGACGATCAAGACGTAGGGGTCTTCGAAGACCGCCTCTTGACGCTCCGGGTCGGTAACGAAGTACTGCGAGAGGAAGCCCTTGTCGAAGCGCATTCCCTCGGTGAGCTCAAGAGTCGTGCCGAAGGTGTTGGACTCCTCGACGGTGACAACGCCCTCTTTGCCGACCTTGTCGATCGCCTCGGCGATCAACGCGCCGATTTCTGGGTCTGCGGCAGAGATCGACGCGGTAGCCGCGATCTCTTCCTTGGTCTCGATCTCTTT
>JANONY010000071.1:0-20475 GCA_031421055.1 Actinomycetes bacterium
CCAAGACTACCCGACTCGCACCGCTTCGGTCAAACCGCTGCGACACCGCTCAGACCTCGTCGATCAGCCCGGAGACGTCGTACTCGCGTGGGTGCTCACGTAGCCACAGCCAGAGCAGCACGCCGGCGAACATGACGAGGGGGGTGTAGAGGATGAACGTGCCGACACCTGACACGAGCGCGTCGAGAGTGTTCTGACCGAAGACCTCGAAGTTGACCACGGATCCGGGCGGCGGCGGCCAAGTACTGGATATCCCATTGCCCTCCCATCGGGCCCCCACGGATGCGAACAGCCCTTGAAATGTCTGGAAGACGATCACGAGCAGCACTCCTGCAGCCGAGGCGAGTCCTACCCGGGTCAGCACGAATCTCAGCGTGAGTTCGTCGGAGATCGGCGCAATCACCCAGAGAGCGAGGAAGACGCCGAGCGTCAGGGGCAGGATGAAGAACAAGAGGTGATCTGTATCCGGCTGGAACGCCCAAAAGTTGAGTTCAGAGATGTCCGGCCCAGCCGGGTCCGCCGGATATCCAAACCTGCGCACAAACAAGGTGAGCGACTCGAGGAACTGCTGCAACGCCAACAGGAGGCCCAGCGCCAGCGCCGTCACGAGCGCCGGAAGGCGCCCCTGCTTCTTGGCGAGCCTTGCTAGCTGTGCCGACATCCGCTGCTCTGCCATGCAAACTCCTAGAATCGGGCAATGACCGTGTTGATCGACCAGCCAATCTGGCCAGCGCACAACACTCTATGGGGTCACCTCGACAGCGACGAGTCTCTGGATGAACTTCACCAGTTCGCCGCCAGCGCCGGTATCCCAACGCGCGGCTTCGATCGCGACCACTACGACTACCCGGCGCACAAGCGCGACGAACTCATCGCGCTCGGCGCAGAACCCGTCGGAGTGCGAGAACTCGTCGAACGACTCGCGGCCAGCGGGCTGCGGGTCAGCCAACGCGAAAAACGCGGGCTCTAGTCGTCGCTGACCGGCGCGCTCACCACTGCACCGGCGCTCCCAGCGCGCCGCGAGACGCGCGAACGCTTCTGGCCAGGCTGCGTGGGCTCGGGCAAGGCCTCAAGTACCGAGTCAAGGATCTCCTCTACGCTTGCCGCACGCGGCCTGCGCGAGCGCTGCGACTTCGCGACAGGCATGTCGAGAATCTCGACCGCGACGTTCGGCGTAGCTGGATCTTCGTGCGCGTGCAGCGTCTTGGCCGCGACCATGGCGAGTGCGTTGCGCACATCATCGGTGATCGAGTGCGTGCCGTTCGACGCGCCGTGCGAGCCATTGGTCGAGGAAGAACGTGGCGGCTGCTCGTTGCCTGTCGCGGCTCCCCCGCGCCCTCGGCCGCGACGGCCGGTACCAGGCTCGGCTTGCACCTGCGGAGAACGGTGACGAGTGACCGGGTCGTGATGCACGATCACGCCGCGGCCCGCGCAGGTCTCGCACGGCTCGCTGAAGGTTTCGAGCAGCCCTAGACCGAGCTTCTTGCGCGTCATCTGCACGAGTCCGAGAGACGTGACCTCGGCAACCTGGTGTTTCGTGCGGTCGCGAGAGAGGCACTCGACGAGGCGGCGCAACACGAGATCGCGGTTCGACTCGAGCACCATGTCGATGAAGTCGACGACGATGATTCCACCGATGTCGCGGAGCCTCAACTGACGCACGATCTCTTCGGCGGCTTCGATGTTGTTCTTGGTGACGGTCTCTTCGAGGTTTCCACCCGATCCGACGAATTTTCCGGTGTTGACGTCGACGACGGTCATGGCTTCGGTGCGGTCGATCACGAGTGATCCACCCGAGGGCAGCCAGACTTTGCGCTCGAGCGCCTTCTCGATCTGCTCGCTCACCCGGTACTCGTCGAACGAGTCGGCGGTGCCCTCGTACGTGTGTACGCGATCGATGAGATCGGGCGCCACCGAGCGCAGATACGACTCAATGGTCTCTTGAGCGTCTGGTCCGGAGATGACGAGCTTGTGGAAGTCCTCGTTAAACACGTCGCGAATGATCTTGACCAGCAGGTCAGGCTCACTGTGCAGCAGCACCGGTGCCTGTGCGGTCTCGACAAGGCGACTGATCTCGGCCCACTGGTTCGTGAGGCGCTGCACGTCGAGCGTCAGTTGCTCTTCGGTAGCGCCCTCGGCGGCGGTGCGCACGATGACACCGGTGTTCTCTGGCAGAACCTCTTTGAGAATCTTTTTCAGGCGCGCGCGCTCGGTATCTGGCAGCTTGCGGCTGATGCCGTTCATCGATCCGTTCGGCACGTAGACGAGGTAGCGGCCAGGCAGCGAGACCTGCGAGGTGAGGCGTGCGCCCTTGTGACCAATGGGATCTTTGGTCACCTGAACGAGAACCCGATCACCCGGCTTGAGTGCGAGCTCGATGCGGCGGGCCTGGTTCTTTCCATCGCCTTCGGCCGCAGCCGCCTCCCAGTCAACTTCGCCAGAGTAGAGCACTGCGTTGCGGCCGCGCCCGATATCGACGAACGCTGCCTCCATGCTCGGCAGCACGTTCTGCACGCGACCGAGGTACACGTTGCCGATGAGCGACATGTCTTGGCTCTTGGCCACGTAGTGCTCGACGAGCACACCATCTTCGAGAACAGCAATTTGGATGCGACTCTCACTAGAGCGAACAACCATGACCCGGTCGACGCTCTCACGGCGCGCGAGAAACTCGCTCTCGGTGATGACGGGCCGTCTGCGGCCGGCATCGCGACCATCACGGCGACGCTGCTTCTTGGCTTCGAGCCGAGTGGACCCGCGAATCTTCGTCGGCTCGTTGCTCAGCACCGGCTCTGGCCGGGGCTGGCGCACGCGCACGACGGTGTTTGGCGCGTCGTCGCCGTCGCGCGGCTCTTCGCCGGGGCGTCGGCGCGAGCGGCGGCGAACCGTGCCAGGCTCATCGCCGTGGTCTTGAGCGTTGTTGCCGCCGTTGTTGCCGCCGCTGCTGCCGCCGTTGCTGCTGCTGCCGCGCGATGACGCACGTTGTGCCGGTGCCGCGCTGATCGGCGGGGCTTGGAACAGCAGCGAGGTGGTCGCGGGGCGAGTTGCCTCCGGGGCCGAGTTCTGCGCTGCCTGCACGTTGACGTGTGCCGCGGCCGAGACGGGTTCGGCCGCAACCTTCTTGGCGCGACCGCGCTTGGGCTTTTCGGTTGGGGTCTCACGAGGCTCGACCCGCTCAAGGGGATCGACCCGCTCAGGCGGCACAGCCTCCGCCGCTTTCTTGCCTCGCCGACCCCGCTTGAGAGTCGTCTCTTCTGCAAGCGCATCGCTGCCAGTGTTTTCGATTTTTTTCACCATTGCTGGTGTACTCCTAGCCCGGGTGGGCAACCGCGCCACCCACCGGGTACTCTCTCGTGCGCTAACTCGCCTGAACGAATCCGCTACTAATGCTTGGTCTACCGCCGGCTGGTGTGTTTCGACACGTGCTCTGGCGGCGCGGAACTTGCTATCCGACTGAATTCTGTGCCTTCTTTGACGAAAACTGGGGATTCAGGTCCGGTTTGTTGCCCGGAAAAGCCTTCTTTGGTGCCAGTTCGGGCGCGGCCCGGCTGACTACCCCAAATTATCGCATGCATTGCCGTAAGCGCCTCATTGAGCGCGTGCAATAATCCCAAGGTGACTGACGCCGCTGCTCCGAAGCGCCCCATAGTGTTCGCGGTCTGGCTAATCATCGCGGGCGTCATCGGATGGTGGGCCGCCTTCTCCTTGACTATCGAGAAGCTGCACGGCCTCGCAAACCCCGGCGCGGCCGCGAGCTGTGATTTCAGCGTTCTCGTGCAGTGCACAAAGAACCTCGACTCGTGGCAGGGCGCACTATTCGGGTTTCCCAACCCGATTCTTGGATTGACCGGATGGATGGCGCCCGTCGTCGTCGGCGCGGCACTTCTCGCTGGCGCCCGCTTCAATCGCTGGTTCTGGATCGTGTTCAACCTCGGTGTCGCCCTGGCGATGGCGCTCGTGGTGTTCCTCATCGTCTCGAGCATCTACGTGCTCGGCACCCTGTGCCCGTGGTGCATGGTGACCTGGAGCGTCACGATTCCGACTTTTCTCCTCGTGACACTCCATAACCTTCGAAACGGCACAATTGCACTGCCGCCTCGATTGGCGGCAGCCGCGAATGCCGCGTACGGCTGGACGGCCGTCATCTCGTTCGGGCTCTACCTCGTGGTCGCCGTGCTCGCGCAATTGCAGCTCGACGTGATCAACCACATCTAGCCACCCGACACCAGTAACCAGCTACCGCAACCCGAAAGGACCCCCCGTGAGTGACGTTTCAAAGAAGGCTCGGCGCGACCAAGCGCGCGAGCGCGCGCGCGATGGGCGCACGGTCGAGCGCAAGCGTCGCTCGCGCAACAGCCTGCTGATCAAGATCGTCGTCGGACTCGTCTTGCTCGCGGTCGCCGCAGGCACGGTGTGGGGTTTTGCCGCCTATCGACAAGCACAGATCGACGCAGCAACCCCCAAGCCGGGCCCGGCGAACATGCTCAGCGACGGAATCATTCTGCAGGGCGACGACACGGGCACGATCGTTGCTGCGCGCACCCCGGCGATTCCTGCCGAAGGAGAACCGGTGGCGACCGACCCGAACGACTACGCCGACATCGTCTCGATCGTGGTGTATCTCGACTACCTCTGCCCGTTCTGCCAGAAGTTCGAAGCGGCCAACGCCGAGCAGCTCACAACCTGGGTGTCGGCTGGGGCGGCGACGCTCGAGATTCACCCGATCGCGTTCCTCGACAACGCCTCGGCGGGCAGTCGGTACTCCAGCCGCTCGGCCAACGCCATGGCGTGCGTCGCGAACTTCACTCCAGACCAGTTCTTCTTGGCGAACGCCACGATGTACACGAGCCAACCGCCCGAGGGAACCAGTGGTCTCACAAATGAAGAAATTGTTGCGCTGTTGAAGACCGGCGGCATCGACGACGAGAAGGTGACGAGGTGCATCGATAACGAGACCTTCAGCCAGTGGGTGACGGCGGCCACGAAGCGCACCGCCGAGCCGGTTCCGAACTCCACGCTGGAGAAGATCGGTGGCACCCCCACCGTGCTGGTCAACGGAATCAAGTACCCAGGCGACCCTGGCGACGCGGCGGCCTTTGACGCGTTCGTCACCTCGATCGCAATCGGAACGTACGAGCCAGCCGGCTAATCGAGCATCGGGCTGGCGCTAGAACCACAGCGCGAGCTCGCGCGCGGCGGACTCGGGCGAATCGCTGCCGTGCACAAGGTTTTGCTGCACGGCGAGGCCCCAATCGCGTGCGAGATCGCCACGAATCGTGCCTGGCGCGGCGGTCGTGGGGTCGGTCGTGCCAGCGAGCGAACGGAACCCCTCGATCACGCGGTTACCGGCCACGCGAATTGCGACTAGCGGGCCGCTCTCCATGAAGCTCACGAGCGGTTCGTAAAACGGCTTGCCCTCGTGCTCCGCGTAGTGCTGACCGAGCAACTCGCGGTCCGCTTGCAACAGCTTAAGGTCGACGATTTGGTAGCCCTTCGCCTCCATGCGACGAATAATCTCGCCGATGAGGTTGCGGGCAACGCCGTCTGGCTTGATGAGTACGAGAGTCTCTTCAACGGTGGTCATGCGATCTCCTTGGTCGGTTCGGTGAAGGCGGCGCGCGCGCGATCCAACGCGCGACCTTTGACAAAGCAGTAGGCGTAGAGGGCGAGAAACCCGGCGCCGATGACAAACATGATTGGTACAAGCACGCCGGTCGCGACCAGCACCAGCTGCAACGCCCAGCCAAGCCACACGCCCGCCGGATACCGCACCAACCGCGCCGCGACAACCAAGAACACGATAAGCAGGGCTCCACCGCCGAACGCAAGGGCCGGCGATGCGAGGTCGAGCGCAAAGGCCGCGAGCGCAACGAAGAACACGAGAAACACGTCGAGCACGAGCGTGATCGAGAGTAGTGACTCGGTCGCCGAGCGTTCGCGCCTCACGACTTCCACCCTTCGGCGCTTGCGAGCGTCATTACCTCGCCGATCAACGTGATCGACCCCGTCACCAGTACCGCGCGCTTCGGCCCGCGCCCAGCCCATGATCGTGCCTCTGCCATAGCGTCAGCGAGCGAGTCAGCTTCGGTCACGTTGTCGTTCGTCTCGCGCAGGGCATCGGCGAGCACCTCGGTCGGCCCCGCGCGATCCGAACTCGACGCGGTCGCAATGAAGACTGCAGCGATCGGGGCGAGCGCGGCGATGATGCCCGCAGCGTCCTTGTCTTCGAGCACACCGATCACTACGGCAACCTCGTCGAAGGTGAAGTACTCCCTGATTGCCGAAGTGAGCGCTGCCGCCCCGTGCGGGTTGTGCGCCGCGTCGACAAGCACCGTCGGCTCGGTGCCAACGATCTGCAGTCGGCCGGGGCTTGTTGCGGTCGCGAGCCCCTCGGCGAGCACATCGCCGACGAGCGCCTGGGCACCATCACCGAGAAAGGACTCGACGGCGGCGATCGCGACCGCGGCATTCTGCGCCTGGTGGTCGCCGAACAGCGGAAGGAAGTGATCCCGGTACACACCAGCACGGCCGCGAACCGTGATGACCTGGCCGCCGACCGCCACGGTCGTTGACTCGAGGGCGAAGCCATCACCCTCGACCGCGATGCGTGACTCGGTGAGCTCCGCCGCCCGCTCAAGCTCAGCGAGCGCGTCTGGCTGCTGACGGGCAGACACGATGCTCGCTACCGGCTTGATGATTCCGCTCTTGGTTCGCGCGATCTCGGCGACCGTGTTGCCGAGGCGCTGCGTGTGATCGAGGGCGATGGGAGTGAAGACAGCCACTTGACCGTCGGCGACGTTCGTCGAGTCCCACTCGCCGCCCATCCCGACCTCGATCACTCCCACGTCGACCGGGGCGTCGGCGAAGCTCGCGAAGGCGAGTACGGTCAGTGCCTCGAAGAAGGTGAGTGGCTGCTCGCCCGCCGCGATCAGTTCACCGTCGACGAGTGCGAGATACGGCCGGATGTCTTCCCAGTTCGCCGCGAGCGCCCGGTTCGAAATTGGCAGGCCATCAATCACGATCCGTTCGTTGACGCGCACAAGGTGCGGACTCGTCATCAGGCCGGTGCGCAGGCCGTATGCGCGAAGAATGCTCTCGATCATGCGACTCGTCGACGTCTTGCCGTTGGTGCCGGTGATGTGAATGATCGGGTAGGCGCGGTGCGGGTCGCCGAGCAGCTCGACGACGCGACGGGTGGCCTCTAGGCGCGGTTGCGGCGCGGCCTCGCCGGTGCGCGAGAGCAGTTCGTCGTAGACAGCGGCGGCGGCATGCGCGTACTCGGAGTCGTCGAACTCGTAGTCGGAGTCCTCGCCGATGTTGGTGCCCTCGTTGCCATCAGCAAAGGGGCTCAAGTCGCCGAGGTCGCCAAGCGGATTGAGCGGATCAGGCCTCTCGAAATCCGCGTCATCATCATCCCTGTCATCAGACATTGACCGGCCCCACCTTTCGCACGTCGATCACCAGCGTGCCACGGTTTGCATACTGCCCGGCTTCCACCGTCGCACGCTGCGCACCGGGCGCGCCGTCGAGCGACTCCGCCATCGGCGATACCGCGTGACTCGTGGCGAGCGTCTCGGCCGCGATGATGTCGATGAACTCCCCAAGCGCCCCGCGATCTGCCTCGTCGTCGCCGAAGATGCCAAGCTCGATGCGGTCGCTCACCTCGAGCCCCGCTGCCTTGCGGGTGTCTTGCACAACGCGGATCACATCGCGCGCCAGCCCCTCGGCCTCCAGCTCTGCGGTGAGTTCTGTGTCGAGAATGACGAAGCTGCCGTCGACCAGGAACGCGACGGCGCTCGAGGCGTCCGCTGCAGTGGGAACAAGAACGTACTCGCCGTCGAGCAGCGGCTCGCCTGCGACCGTTACTGCGGGGCTCGCAGTCCAGTTGCCCGCCTTCGCCGCGCCGATGATCTCTTGAACTCGTTTGCCGAGGCGCGGGCCGAGCGCCCGAGCGTTGACGGTAAGCACGTGCTCGATTCCGTGCGTCTCGAGGCTCGAGTCCGTGAGCTCTTCACACGCCACGGCCTTGACGTTGAGTTCGTCTTCGAGGATTCGCGCGTAGTCGGCGAGCCCGGCCGGGTTAGCGGCGACGACCGTCAGTTTCGCCAGCGGTAGTCGCACCCGAAGGCCTTTGGCCTTGCGAAGGCCGAGTCCCGCAGAGGCCACGTCGCGCACGAGGTCCATCGCCGCGACGAGTTCGTCGTCAGCAGGGAACAACTCGGCGTCTGGCCAGTTTTCGAGGTGCACGCTTCGGCCTCCCGTCAGTCCCTGCCAGATCTCTTCAGAAACGAGCGGGATCAGCGGTGCGGCAATGCGGGTGACCGTCTCGAGAACCGTGTAAAGGGTGTCGAACGCATCCCGATCGTCCCCCGACCAGAACCGATCGCGAGAGCGCCGCACGTACCAATTGGTCAGAACTTCGGCGAAGTCGCGCAGTTTCTCTGCCGCGAGCGGGCTGTCGAGCGCGTCGAGTTCTGCCGTGACGTCGGTGACGAGCTGGCGGGTCTTGGCGAGCAGATAGCGGTCGAGCACATTGGTTGAGTCAGTGCGCCAGGTTGCTTCGTAGCCGGGTTTCGACGGACCCATCCCGTTCGCGGCATTCGCGTAGAGCGTGAAGAAGTAGTAGGTGCTCCAGAGCGGGAGCAGAAACTCACGCACCCCGCTGCGAATCCCCTCCTCGGTAACGACGAGGTTGCCGCCGCGGATGACCGAGCTCGACATCAGGAACCAGCGCATCGCATCCGCGCCGTCCCGGTGGAAGACCTCAGAAACGTCTGGATAGTTGCGAAGGCTCTTCGACATCTTCTGACCGTCATTGCCGAGCACGATGCCATGGCTGATCACGTTCTTGAACGCTGGGCGGTCGAACAGAGCCGTCGAGAGCACGTGCAGCGTATAAAACCAGCCACGGGTCTGGCCGATGTACTCGACGATGAAGTCGGCCGGGCTGTGGCTGTCGAACCAGTCATGGTTCTCGAACGGGTAGTGCACCTGGGCGAACGGCATCGCACCGGAGTCGAACCAGACATCGAGCACGTCTTCGATGCGGCGCATCGTTGACTGACCGCTTGGGTCGTCGGGGTTGGGGCGCGTCAGTTCGTCGATGAACGGGCGGTGCAAGTCGGGCTGGCCGTCTCCGTTGATCGGCAACTCCCCAAAATCGGCCTGGAGTTCGGCGAGAGAACCGTACACGTCGACGCGGGGAAAGTCGGGGTTGTCACTCTTCCAGATTGGAATCGGGGAGCCCCAGTAGCGATTGCGTGAGATCGACCAGTCGCGGGCGTTGCCGACCCACTTGCCGAACTGGCCGTCTTTGACGTTTTCTGGCACCCAGCTGATCTGCTGGTTGAGCTCGCCCATGCGGTCGCGAAACTCTGGCACCCGAACGAACCAGCTCGAAACCGCCTTGTAAATGAGCGGGTTGCGGCAGCGCCAGCAGTGCGGGTAGCTGTGCTCGTAACTCTTGACCTGCAGGAGGCGGCCATCGGCGCGCAGCAGTTGCGTGAGCGGCTTGTTCGCCTCGAAGACCTGGAGCCCAGCGACGGGAGTGACGTTGGGCAGAAAGCGCGCCCCCTCGTCGACCGAAATGATCACCGGGATGCCCGCAGCAACACAGGCCACCTGGTCGTCTTCACCAAACGCCGGGGCCTGATGCACGATGCCTGTACCCTCGCCGGTGGCGACGTAATCGGCAACGAGAATCTGCCACGCGTTCTCGGTGCCCCAGACCGCGGCGTCGGCGTAGTAGTCCCATATGCGGTCGTAGCGCACGCCCTCGAGTTGCGCGCCAATGATGGTGCGGCTGATTGCGGCGATCGCCTCAGCGGCGTCGGCGTAGCCGAGATCTTTCGCGTAGGCGCCGACGGTGTCTTTGGCGAGCAGGTATTCGCTCTGGCCTTCGGCGGCACCATCAGCGGCACCAGCCGGCCCGCTCGGCAGCACCGCGTACTCGATGCCAGGCCCAACCGCGAGTGCGAGGTTGGTTGGCAAGGTCCACGGAGTGGTCGTCCAGGCGAGGGCTTTGACCGCGGTGAGACCGAGCGCCTCGGCCTTGGCTCCATCGAGCGGGAATGTGACTGTCACCGACTGGTCTTGACGCATCTTGTAGACGTCGTCGTCCATCCGCAGTTCGTGGTTTGAGAGCGGCGTCTCGTCGTGCCAGCAGTAAGGCAGCACCCGAAAACCCTCGTAGGCGAGCCCCTTGTCATAGAGCTGCTTGAACGCCCAGATGACCGACTCCATGAACTCGATGTTGAGGGTCTTGTAGTCGTTCTCGAAGTCGACCCAGCGGGCCTGGCGAGTGACGTACTCCTCCCATTCGCCCGTGTACTTCAGCACCGACTCACGCGCCTTGGCGTTGAAGGCGGCGATGCCCATCTTTTCGATCTGGCTCTTCTCGGTGATGCCGAGCTGGCGCATCGCCTCAAGCTCTGCAGGCAGCCCGTGGGTGTCCCAGCCGAAGCGGCGGTGCACCTGCTTGCCGCGCATGGTCTGGTACCGCGGAAATAGGTCTTTCGCATAGCCGGTGAGCAGGTGACCGTAGTGCGGCAGTCCGTTTGCGAAGGGTGGGCCATCGTAAAAGACCCACTCCTCGCATCCCTCGCGCTGGTCGATGGATGCCTGGAAAGTCGAGTCCCGCTTCCAGAACGCGAGCACCCTCTCTTCGATCGCCGGAAAGTTCGGGCTCGCTTGCACGCCGCTTGCGGCGTGAGTAGGTGCATCGGCGTCGGGCGAGCTGCGGGGGTACAACATGTGGCTCCTGTGTATCGACTACAGGGACGACCTCGCGGCCGCGGTACCACCCCGCTTGCCCACCGGCGCTACTGCGAGCATCGGCGAGCCACTCTGTGCGTGCTCGGTTCTAATAATCGGTGGTCGAGCCTGTCGAGACCCGGCAACCAAGGTTCTTCCGAAAGCTCCCCGGTGATAGCCGGATCAAAGCCAGTGAGCCAATTCTAGCCTGCGCACCAGGAAGCTCGCGCTGCTGTCGCTCGATGAGAGTGTTCTCACGATGCTGGTTACGCAGGGTTGCGTGACCGAAGATTGAAGGCATGATGCGCCCCACCGTCTTCGCGACGATCGTCGTCGCTAGCGCCCTCGTGCTTGCGGGCGGTGCCGCGACGGCATTGGCGATCGGATCGACGAGCACCGAGCAGGAGCCGGTCGGCGTTGCCCCCATCGTCGTTGCGCCTCGCGGGGACGCGCCAACTCCCACTCCCTCACCGACTAGCTCGGGTGAGTTGGAAATTGTCGAACCGGCCGCGCCGCACGACCTCAGCGACAAGTCTGATGACGAGGGTGGCTCGGACGATACTCCGGACGATAGCTCGGACGACGACTCCGGCAGCGACAGTTCTGGCAGCGGCTCTGGCTCTGGCAGCGACAGCTCTGGCAGCGGCTCTGGCTCTGGCAGCGACAGCTCTGGCAGCGACTCGGGCTCTGGCGGCGACAGTTCTGGCAGCGGCTCGGGCTCTGGCAGCGACAGCGGCTCTGACAGCGACTCCAGCTCTAGCGACTAGCCGGCGATCGGGAGGTGAGAAAGCTCTCATCTCCGTCTCCTGCCCCTCTCATGCGGAATTGAGAACCTGAAGCCAGAAGCGATCAAACGACCGCCTACAACCTTACGATTCGGGGAAATCATGTCGATCTTTGACAACAAATGGGCGGCCACGGGGGCTGCAACGGTTCTGGGCGTCGGCTTCATCGCTCTCGGCACGATCGCAGCGAGCGCCACGGGCCTACTGCCCTCATCGCCCGAGGTGTCTCCCGTCGTCACGCTGAGCCCAACGCCAGAGTCCACCTCGACCGTGGACGAGGACGCGGCCACGGATGACATCGGCGACGACGACGAAGTCAACGACGACAGTGAAGACGCCGAAGATGAAAGCGACGCCGAAGACGCCGAAGATTCCGAAGACAGCGAAGACAGCGAAGACGCCGAAGACGCCAATGACGACGCTGACAGCGAAGACTCGAGCGACGACTCAGGTAGCGACGACAGCAGCGACGACTCCGGCTCAGACGACTCAGGCTCAGACGACTAGTCGTCGACTAGGGCGGGCCAAGTCTGGCCCACTCATCGGCTGCGCTGGGCTTTCGGGAGCTCAGCGCAGCCGATATCCCATGCCACGCACGGTCTCGATGCGCTCGGCTCCGAGCTTGTCACGCAAGTAGCGCACGTACACGTCGACGACGTTCGACCCAGGGTCGAAGTCGATTCCCCACACCCTGCTCAGCAGTTGCTCTCGACTGAGCACTTGCTCTGGATGGCGCAGAAACTCCGCAACCAACGCAAACTCCCGCGCAGACAGATCGACCTCTCGCTCACCAATCCGGGCGCGCCTGGTGTGCAGATCGAGCGATAGCATTCCGTGGCTGAGCGAAGACTCGGTTCGATCGCCCGCATCCTTGAGCCGTAGCCGAACGCGTGCAAGCAGTTCGTCGAACTTGAACGGCTTCGGCACGTAGTCGTCCGCCCCCTTGCTCAACCCGGCCACCGTGTCAGCCATGGAGGTGCGAGCGGTGAGCATGATCACGGGAACCGTCGCCCCGGCGCCGCGCAGCCGGCGAAGTACCTCGAAGCCGTCAATGCCCGGCAGCCCGATGTCAAGCAACACAAGATCGAATGAGCCGCTGAGCGCATGCTCGAGCGCAGCATCTCCGCTCGCGGCAACAGTGGTGTTGAAGCCCGCTGCACGCAGTCCCTTATCGACGAAGCTCGAGATGCGCTCTTCGTCCTCCGCGATGAGGATGCTCGTCATTGGGGTCCTTCCACTGGCAACACAATCGTGAAGCGCGATCCGACATTCTGCGGGTGCAAGACCACGTCACCGCCGTGCGAGCGAGCGATCGATCGCACGATGGCCAGGCCAAGCCCAGAGCCGCGAATACCTCGCCCCTCGTCGATTCGCCCGAACCGCTCGAAAATGCGCTCTTCTGAGCCGGCCGGAATTCCCGCACCGGCGTCGTGCACCCACAGTTCGACCGTAGACCCGAGCACACCACTACCGAGCACAATCTCCGAGTCGACCGGCGAGTACTTCGCGGCGTTGTCGGCGAGCTGCAACCATGCCTGCGTGACGCGCGCGACATCCGCCGTGATGGTGACAGCCGCGGTGGAGTCGAGCCGCCACGCGTGTGCAGGCAATACCCGCACTTTCGCGAACACGGCCCGCGTCATGGCTGCGACATCGCACGGCGCGAGGTTCGGCGGTGCGCCTTGGGCCTCAGCAAAGGTCTCGATGTCGTCGACCAGGCCGGCCATGCGATCCAGTTCATCAATGACAAGTTCTTGAGTCGCCACAATGTCTGCAGCCGAGTTGGGGTCGAGAAGCTCAAGGTGTCCGCGCACAATCGTGATCGGTGTCTTGAGCTCGTGGCGCACATCGTCCAGCAGCTGGCGTTGACTCGTGAGAGCTGAGTCGAGGCGATCAAGCATGTCGTTGACCGTGTTCGTGAGCTCAGACACGTCGTCTCGGCCGGTGATCGGGATCCGTTCCGTTCGATCGTTCGCAGTGATGCGCGATGCAGCGGCGCTGAGCTGACGGATGGGCCGCAACAATCGCCCGGCCACAAACCAGCCAACGAGAGCCATCGCCGCAAGCGCGCCCACGGCGACGCCCGCGTAGGTGCCGTAGGAGCGATAGAGCTCATCGAGCTGTTCGTCGACGTTGATGGCGAGAACGTAGATGCCAATGTCGGAGTCGCCAGTGACAGACACCGGCGCCGCGATGTAGTGCCGCTCATCGCCGGACGTCGCGACGCCGGTGTGCACCTGACCGTCGGAGGCCTCCGCGACGATTCGGGCCAGCAGTTCGGTGTCTTGCTCCAGCTGGTAGTCGGTCTCGATGGCGGGAGCGTACGCCGCTTCGCCGTTAATGATGCCGAGAGTGCTCTCATCATTCCGCGGTACGAAGCGCGCGAGAATCGCCTGCATAGCGCCCCGAGTGGTCGCGAATGCGGGAGTCGTCGGGTCAGCATCGTCCGACAGCATGCTGCGCGCCGTCTCAACGCTCGCGACAAGCCGGTCATCAATCTCAGACAGGATTCGCTCGCGTTGCACGAGAAAGGTCACGACACCGGCGAGCGTCATGCCCATGGCTGCGACGAGCAAAATCGACAACAAAATGCGTGCGCGCACCGTTGGACTTCTCGCCATAGCTCAAGTATGACGATGGCCCTCTGCCGATCGGGTTTATGAGACGACTCTCTTGCTGTCTGGTGAGGCGGGAAGCCCAAACACGGTGGTGATTTTTGCAACAACGGCAACTCCGTTGCTGGTCTGATGGTGGCGCGGAGCCTGGCGCTGATACACTCGTGACGGCACCGTGGGAGCGCTCCCATGGCCTGACCCTAGCCCTTGCCAAACAGCAACTCACCGTCGAGGAGCAGCAATCCCCAGCATGCACGAGTTCTCTCGCCGCCGCGCGCTGCAATTCGCCGCCCTCGCCAGTGCGACGGCCACGCTGGCCGCGTGCGCCTCCGATGGCTCGCCGCTACCGTCTCCCACCACCACCAAAAGTTGGACACCTCCCATGGACCCGATGACTTTCCCGACCGGCTACATCTGGGGCGCCGCAACCAGCGCCTTTCAGGTCGAGGGCTCAACGACCGCCGATGGTCGCCTCCCCTCTATCTGGGACACCTTCTGCGCCGAACCCGGCCGCATTCGCGACGGCTCGAGTGGTGACCCCGGCGCCGACCACTACCGCCGTTGGCAGTCTGACCTCGACCTCATGGTCGACCTCGGGCTTGGCGGGTACCGCTTCTCTGTCGCCTGGCCGCGCGTGCAGCCGACAGGATCCGGGGCTGTCAACCAACGCGGGGTCGATTTCTATCGGCGCTTGGTTGACGGGCTCGTCGAGCGGGGCATCCGCCCAGGCATCACCCTGTACCACTGGGATCTGCCGCAGCCGCTGCAAGACGCCGGCGGCTGGCCCGCGCGTGACACCGCATACCGGTTCGCCGAGTACGCACGCATCATGTTCGATGCCTTGTCGGATGTCGACGCCGACTGGTTCACCATCAACGAACCGAAAACCACGGCCTTCGTCGGGCATCTCTACGGTGCGCACGCGCCTGGCATCGTCGACCCCGACGCAGCCGTCGCCGCCGTGCACCACCAGTTGCTCGGCCACGGGCTCGCGGTGCAGCAGTTTCGCGACAGCGGCGCACGCGGCCGCATTGGCGCCGCACTCAACCTCACTCCGATCTATCCGGCAAGCGAAGAGTTCGCCGACTCTGCGCGCATCATCGACGCGGTCGAGAACCGGCTGTTTCTTGATCCGGTACTGCTCGGCTCCTATCCCAATGACGCGATCGGCCGTCTCGGCGGGATGCTGCGGGCCGACCCGGCCACCTTTGAGGCTCTCGTGCTCGATGGCGATCTCGATATCACCTCTGCGCCCAATGATTTTCTCGCCGTGCAGTACTACGGGGCGGCTGGGGCTGGCTTTGACGGAACCGGGTTCAGTCTCTTCCCCACATCGAACGCGCCGTGGCAGCAGATTCATCCCGAAGGGCTCTACGACCTGCTCATGCGGCTCAAGGCCGACTACCCGGCGCTGCCGATTCTCATTACAGAGAACGGAATCCCAGACGAAACGTCTGACCTAACCGTTGACGACCCCTATCGCGTGAGCTTTTTGCGCGACCATTTCGTGCAGGCCTCGCGCGCCATTGCCGATGGCTCGCTGCTCGAGGCGCATTACGTATGGTCGATGCTCGACAACTTCGAGTGGGCTGAGGGCTACAAGCAACGCTGGGGAATCGTGGCGGTCGACTTCGAGACACAGCAACGAACGCCGAAAGCGAGCTACGAGTTCTACCGCGACGTGATCGCCGCAAATTCGGTGCCACTGGCATAACGTGCAGTGGCGATGTGCTCTCATCGCACTCTAAACTGACCCCCATACATGGCACACGCCACCCACCTCGCAGCGCAGGGGACCTCATGAGCGACAGCACGCCCACCCAGAAAATCACCACCGTCGTCGACAGCGACGCGCCAAAGTCGCGCACCCTGCTCTACGTGCTGATCGGCATCGGCGCGCTGCTGCTCATCGCGGTGATTGTACTCATCGTGACGCTGCTGACCAGGGCACCCCAGCCCGACGCTGAGCCGAGCCCCGCGCCAACGGAGAGCTCGGCCAGTCCGAGCCCGACGCCGACCGAGACATCGGCCACACCGACGCCGACCGTGACAGTTGCGCCACCGCCTCCCGCACCCGCACCCGCACCCGTACCCGGCTTTGACTCGTTCTCCCACGACAACGAAGCAGGGTGCCAGCCCGGCGACAGCCAGCAGCAGTTGACCTTCTCGTGGAGCAGCGACGATGCCGTGCGCGCCTACATCGGGGTCCAGACCGACAACGCGAAGTCGGCGCCCTATGAGAGCAACCTGCCGCCGGTCTACACCTACACGAACATCTACTACAACTGCGGCCAGGCCAGCCAGTTCTACACGGTCACCCTCGAAGACGCAGCAGGCCACCTCACCCATAAGACGGTGACAATCACCCCATAGCCGCCAGGAGGCGCACAATGAGCACCACTCCGACCCTGCCATTTGCATCGCCCCCGCCGAACCCGGCGGGCAGTGGAGGCAAGCTCTCGCCCTTGCTCATCACGGTGATCTCGATCGCGGCGGTACTGCTGCTCGCGGTTGTGGCCATGGTGTTCCTGCTGCTGGGGCAGCAGCTGGGCGCTGGCACGGCATCCGATGTCGAATCGGCCTCGCCGACCCCGGCGACGAGCGAGAGTTCGAGCCCGTCACCGAGCGCCTCGGAAGAAGGCGAGCAGCCGGTCGACACCAGCACGCGCTTCACCAGCTTCAGCGCACCAACCACGGTGTTCTGCGACCCTAACGCCGAAGCGAAGCCGAAGATCCAGGTGTCGTGGTCGAGCGCTAACGCAGAGACGGCGTGGTTCGCCCCCGACAACGGAGATGCCTCGGACGGCACCGGCTACCGGATTCCGCTCTCGGGCATCCAAGACGACATCACAGAGAATGACCACGAGTTTCCGTGCAACCACCGAGGCGAGCAGGACTACACCCTGACCCTGGTCGGGCCTAACGGCGAGAAGGTGCACCAGCACTGGACGGTTGTCGACCCCGCCTTCGGGAACTAGCGGGAGGAGCCCGCTAGCGGGAGGAGACTAACGCCTCCAACCTAGGCCGTGTGGGATTGGTGGCCTCGTACGCCCACAGCCCCTGACTGCGAGCCAGCGAGACGCACGAGGCGCTGTGCGCTCTCCCGTTCGATCAAACAGCTGAGCGCGGCGTTGACCAGAACGGGCTGGTCGGTGATGCCGGTGAGCCGTTGTGCTTCGGTGAGCAACTGGTCGAGAGAGTCGCCCGTTCGCGAAGCGGGAGCGATCGATTCGGGCGCGAGCGGGGCCGGCTCAGCAGTCAGTCGCAGGCGCATTCCCACCGCTCGCGAGAAACCCAAGAGCGTGCGAATGGTCGGGTTGCCGCCGATGCGCTCGATCTCTGAGACTGCGGACTGCTTCGTTTGCATGGTCTTGGCGACCTGCTTCTGCGTGATGCCCTGTGCCTTGCGGGCACGGTGCAGCTCGGTGATGAGGTCGGCGAACTCGTCGAAGTCTTCGCGCGCCGCGAGAATTTCGGGGTCGTTTGGGTCGTAGCCCGCGATTCTTATGATGTCGATGCCCACGATGTCTCCTTTTCCGGCTCTTCTCGATTATCGGATAAATCCGATAATGATGCAAGGTCTAACGGCCATTGCTTCGCTGATCCCACACGTTGCGCCGCTGGATCGCCCTCTCGAAAGCCAAAGCTGGCAGCTTGTCAGATTTCTTCTCGGCGAACTCGAGCGCCAACAAGACGAGGCAGTCGTCATGCCGCCGCACAAACAGAAGGCGAAATGATCGGCGATCGGCCGCAAGGCGAAGCTCGTACAGGGCGTACTGCTTGAGGTACTTCACATCGCGGGCGAAGGATTGACCTTGTGCGTACCTCTCAAGCAGCGCGGCGAACGAGTCGGCCTCTTGCTTTGACAGCTTCGCTTTCGCAATTTCGTCTCGTACAGGGCTCCGCCCCGAAGGCGACGTGTAGAACTCCCACTGCGGCGCCTCGCTCATGAGACACAACACTGTGCGGTCGGCAACGACTCAGAGACGAGCCCACCTCAAACTGTGGAGAGCGCTCTGCTGCGTCCGCCTGTGGAATTGAGGCGCAAGTCAACTCCATGAGCTACTCGCGCTCGGGCACCACGACATCGATCAGGCCTTCAGGCCCGAGAAAGTCGTCGGGATTGCCCGTGTAGAGCGTGGCCCCATGGGTGAGCGCGGTGGCGGCGATCACTAGATCCCAGACGCGCGAGCGAGTTCGGTCGCCGGCACGGGCCGCAACAGGCCGTAGTGAAGTTCAGCAATACTGGCCACCGAAACGGCCACCGAGGTGTTTGTTAGCGGCCGCCATCTCGGCGAGCCAAGTCTCGTCTTTTGGCCCGGTGAACAAATGGGCGACCTCCTCGATGCGTCGCCAGGTGCGGTCGGCTGCCGGGGCATCCAGCGGCACCAGTCTCGCCGCGGGGCGAGCGCGACTCCCGCCATCCGCCCGGCACCAGCAGTGCCCCCTGCCAAATGCAGGTGTTCTGGCGGCGCAACCGCCTGCTCGCGGCGCCGGGCAGCTGCAGTCAGGGGGGATCGCCTGCATTTGGCAGTTCTTCGATTTTCGCGTGGGAGCCGGTCGGGGTGAAGCACGCGGTTGTTGCCGACGCGTCTGTAGAATCGGTCGCACAACCCAATACTCAGGCACCTCACCAACGACACGGTGCCGCACATATCGAAAGCGGAGTCAGCCGTGCCCAACGCCATCCCTGAAAAGCCAGCCCTCGAAGGACTCGAGGCGAAGTGGGCGCCGCTCTGGGAGTCGCAGGGCACCTACGCTTTCGATCGCGCCGCCGCACTGCGCTCGAAAGAAGCGGGTAGCGACAACATCTACTCGATTGACACTCCCCCGCCGACAGCGTCAGGCAGCCTGCACATCGGCCACGTCTTCAGCTACACCCACATGGATCTCGCCGCCCGCTACCAGCGCATGCGCGGTCGCAGCATCTTCTACCCCATGGGCTGGGACGACAACGGGCTGCCTACCGAACGCCGTGTGCAGAACTACTACGGCGTGCGGTGCGACCCGTCGCTCCCCTACGTCGAGGGCTACGTGCCGCCGCTCGATGGCGGAGAGAACGCGTCGTCGAAAGCGGCCGACCAGGTGCCCGTCAGCCGTCGCAACTTCATCGAGCTGTGCGAGCGGCTCACTGTCGAAGACGAGAAGCAGTTCGAGGCTCTGTGGCGCGACCTCGGCCTCTCGGTCGACTGGTCGCTGACCTACCGCACCATCGGCGACGAGTCGCAGCGCGTGGCGCAGCAGATGTTCCTCAACAACCTCGCTCGCGGCGAGGCGTACCAAGCAGACGCACCAACGCTGTGGGATGTGACCTTCCGCACCGCCGTTGCGCAGGCCGAACTCGAAGATAAAGAGCAACCAGCCGCGTACCACCGGGTTTCGTTCCACAAGCCGGACGGCGGCACGATCGAGATTGAAACGACCCGGCCCGAATTGTTGCCCGCCTGCGTGGCTCTCGTTGCGCATCCCGACGACGAGCGCTACCAGCAGTACTTCGGCACGACCGTGACGACCCCGCTGTTCGGCGTCGAGGTTCCCGTTCTCGCCCACCACCTCGCCCAGAAAGACAAGGGAAGCGGCATCGCCATGATCTGCACCTTCGGCGACGTGACCGACGTTGTGTGGTGGCGCGAGCTCGACCTGCCCAACCGCACGATCATTGGGGCGGACGGTCGCCTCATCGCCGAAGCGCCATCCGCCATCACCGGCACGGGCATCGACCTCTACGCCGAGCTGGCTGGCAAGACCGTGTTCAGCGCGAAGGCCCGCGTGGTCGAACTACTGCGCGAGAGCGGCGAGATGCTCGGCGACCCGAAGCCGATCACCCACTCCGTCAAGTTCTTCGAGAAGGGCGATAAGCCGCTCGAAATCATCTCGACGCGCCAGTGGTACATCACCAACGGCGCGCGCGACGGCGCGCTGCGGTCGCGCCTAGTCGAGGCGGGCACGGCAATCAACTTCGTGCCAGACCACATGCGCGTTCGCTACGACAACTGGGTCGGCGGTCTCACGGGCGACTGGCTGATTTCACGGCAACGCTTCTTCGGCGTGCCGATTCCGGTGTGGTACGAGCTCGACGCCGATGGCGAAAAGGGCGCGGTGATTGTGCCTGCCGAGGGTTCGCTGCCGGTCGACCCGGCATCCGATGTTCCTCCTGGCTACACCGAGGCGGATCGCGGAACACGCTTCGTCGGCGAGGTCGACATCATGGACACCTGGGCGACGTCGTCGCTCACGCCACAGATCGCGGGTGGGTGGGGAACGGATCCAGAACTGTTCGACCTGGTGTTCCCCTACTCGCTGCGCAGCCAGGGCCAAGACAT
>JANONY010000072.1:0-2601 GCA_031421055.1 Actinomycetes bacterium
CGGGAGTCGCTGGCGTTCTTCTGGCGTCACGGTTTGGCGCGGTCCAGGCATTTCTCGGAATAGGGTACGAATTTATCGCGATCGCCGGAGCGGTGGTGGGTGGGATCGCCCTGGCCGGCGGTGTCGGCAACGTGTTGGCCGCGCTCGTCGGCGGGTTGTTCCTCGTGACCGTTCAACAGGGCCTCCGTCTGAACAATGTAGATCCGGTCTACTTCAGCATCGTCACGGCGCTCGCCATCGTGTTTGGGGTTGTCTTCGACCGGCAGGTTCGCCGTGTCCTACTTCGCGGCGCATTGGCTCGGACCGCAGCAGCGATCGCCGACCGGAATCTGACCGAAGGGGAAGTTCGATGATGTCTGGTGCAATGCAAGGTCGCGAGAGACTGCGATCGATCGTCGAACGAATCCTCGTTGATCCGACCCTTGGCGTAGTCGTGCTCCTCGCGATGTTCGCAATCTTCGCGGCCATTGCTCTTCCGGTGTTCTACGCGGGCAATAACCTTTTCAACCTCCTCGGGAGTTCGATCACCGTGATGATCCTCGCGATCGGGGTGACGGTGGTATTGATCTCCGGTGGGATCGACCTCTCGGTAGGTGCAGTCATGGCACTATGCGCCGGGACTGCAGCGTCTGCGATGAAACTCGGCGCGCCCGTGTTCCTCGCCTTCATCGCCGCGCTCATCGTCGGCATCGCCGCCGGAGTGCTCAACGGCTTCTTGGTGACTCGTGTCGGTCTTCCCGACTTTATTGCCACACTGGCGACGCTGGGCTTCGCGAGCGGGGTGCTTTACATCTGGACCGAAGGCGTTCCGATCATCGGCTACATGACGCCGGAGTTCAGCCTCGTGGGTGGCCTTCAGGCGCTGGTCGGCCAGGTGACCTTGCCGATGGTGATTGCAGCGGTACTCGCGGTGATCGTTGGGTGGATGCTCAGTCGGACTAGCCTCGGCACACGCTTCTTCGCCGTTGGTAGCAATCCTGTGGCGGCCCGCCAGTCGGGCATTCCGGTGCGCTTGATCAAGACACAGGCATACATTGTGAGCGGCACATGCGCGGCCATAGCGGGAATCATTCTTGCGGGCCGCAACAACAACGTGCCCGCCGATCTGGGCACCGGCTACGAGATTCAAGCGATTTCTGCGGCGATCATCGGTGGTGCATCGCTCATGGGCGGTCGAGGCCGAATATTGGGTGCGGTTCTCGGCGCGCTCACCCTCGCCCTCGCGATCAACATCATCAATCTCGTGGGAGTGCCCTCGAGCTACCAGAAGATCGTCATCGGCGTCATCCTCCTGCTCGCAGTCGGCGCGAACTACTTCAGCGACCGAGTCCGCGCCGGAGTTCTGCGCAGACGCGCAATTCGTCACTTAAGCAACCTCGCTTAAATGAACCGGAACGCCAGCAGTCGAGCTGGCGGAGATTGAAAGGAATTACATGTTTCACAGTAACGGGACTGCCACTGGTAGTCAACGAAGCAGCTCGCGGCGAATTGCCGCGGCCGCTCTGGCCGCCGCGTTCGCGGTGGCTCTCGCAGGATGCTCGGTAGCAAACACCAACGGCAGCGGCGGGACGGACGGCAACGTTGTCTCCGGCGCTGGATGCGGTAGCGAGGCGACTCAAAAGGCGATTACGGCCGTAGTAGATGGTCGAACCATCAAGGTCGGCTACACCCCGCCGATCCTGTCGGAGTTCTACACGCAGGTGGAGAAAGCCGCGCACAACAGGATGCAAGTACTTGAGGATTGCTACGGTGTCAAGTGGGAGTGGTCGCGCCAGGGAGCACTGAACGACGCGCACTCGGGAACCGAAGCCATCGGGATTGTCGAAAACTTCATTTCCAACGGCTTCGACGCGGTGTTCGTATGCTCGGCGGCCCCGCATTCAACGATGCAGGAGATCTACCAGCAGGGATCCGAGGCAGGAGTGGACTTCTATCAGTTCAACTCCACCGAGGAGCTCGACAATCCATCGCAGGCTGATGACCCGACTGGCGGAATGCATACAGTCTCCAACATCGGCTACGACGACCGTTGGCAGTCAGGCTATATCGCCGGCCAGTACATCGCGGAGCTCTTGAAGGGTGAAGGCCAAATCGTGCAGATCCTCGGCCCGTCGGGTTCTGACTGGACAAAGCTCCGCCAGCAGGGATTTGAAGCGGCGATAGCGGAGTTCGACGGTTTGACGATTGTCGGCTCGGCGGACGGCGGTTACGTCCGCGACAAGGGTCTGACTGCGGCACAGGACCTCCTGACCAAGTTCCCCGAAATCGACGCAATCTATGGCGAGAACGAAGACATGGCCCTGGGTGCGTCACAGGCTATCGACCTTGCCGGCCTCAAGCATTGGGACGGATCCGAGGGAATCATCACCATCGGTGCCGACGGCTTGATCTCTGGGATGGACTCGATCCGCGATAGCAAGCTCACTGCAACCGTCGACGTCAACTCCGTCCAGATGGGCACGACGATGATCGACACCCTGTTCCAGCACGAAGTGCTTGGTATGTCGGTTGCGCAGTTCATCAGCGTCCCGACCACGGTCGTCGACAAGACGAATGTCGACTGGGCTCAGGCCATCATCGCTGACGCGATGTCTGGCGCCA
>JANONY010000073.1:0-6772 GCA_031421055.1 Actinomycetes bacterium
TTTCCGACGGTGATGAGGTCGGGGGTGAGGTCGTAGCGATCGAAGCCCCACATGCCGTGGCCGAGGCGGCCGAATCCTGGCTGTACCTCATCCGCGATGAACAGGCCGCCGGCCGTGCGCACGGCGGCCACGGCATCCGTGAGTCCGTCGACGGCAGGGTAGCACCCGTCGGATGCGAAGATCGTGTCGACAATGAGGGCAGCCGGGCGAAGGCCCACTGCCTCCAATTCGGCGATTGCCACGCGCACGGCCGCAGCGAAGTCGAGCTCGGTGCCCGGCGCCTGCACGACGCGTGTCCAGGGCCCGAGTGAGTCCATACCGCCGAGTGAGGGAGAGATCGCCGCGATCTCAGTGGTGACTCCGTGGTACGCGTTGCGGGTGACGATGACGCCATCGTTACCCGTTGCGTGCTTGGCGATGCGCAGTGCGAGATCGTTCGCTTCGGATCCCGTGCAGGTAAACATCATGCGCTCGATGTCGTCGGGCAGCGTGGCGAGCACCTGCTCTGCGTAGTCGATGATCCCCTCCTGCAGGTAGCGTGTGTGGGTGTTGAGCGTCTGCGCCTGCTCGGTGATCGCCGCGACGACCCGCGGGTGGCAGTGACCGACCGACGGCACGTTGTTGTAGGCATCGAGGTACTCGCTGCCGTCGGAATCCCAGAGCTTGGTGCCGAGACCGCGCACGAGCCGCAGGGGCTCGTCGTAGAAGAGGCGGTAGGCGCTGCCGAGTGCGCGCTCGCGGCGCTCGATGAGCGCGCGGGTCGCTGGGTCGAGGCGTTTTGTGTGCGCCGGGTCGAAGTACGTGGCCGGACCGGTCATGAGAACTCCCTCTCGAGCAGACTACGGAGACCGGCAGCCTGAACGTCGATGTTGTGGCGGAGGTCGAATGATCGGTTGAGCCGCTGGTTGACGAGAATGCGCAGTGCGAAGCGGGCGGCCACGAGCGTCGGCAAGGCGTCGCGCTCAGCGTCGGTGAGGCGCACGCTGCTCTCGAAGCCGGCAATCAGTTCGTCGCTGAACCCGTAGTAGCAGAGTGCAACCGCGAGGTCGACGATGCGCGCGGTGTGTACGACGTCGCCGAAGTCGAGAATGCCCGTGACGACTCCGTCGGTGGTGAGCACGTTTCCAGGGTGAAAGTCGTTGTGAATGACTTGTCGAGGAAGCGCGCCGAAGTCGAGTGCGTCGTAGAGCTCGAAGACACGGGCAACGTCGTCCGACGGAAACTCGTCGAGCAAAGGCCGCGCGAGGTCGAGCCGGGCGGCGTCCCAGACGAAATCGCGGTGAGCGGCCGGGTGGTCGAAAGTGCTGAGAGCGTCGGTGAGGCGTGCGAGGGTCTGCCCGAGCTCTTGGGGGTTAACCGTGCCGCCGGGCTCGCCGGGCAGCCACGTCAGCAAGCGCGCGACCCGCCCGTCCACAGTCGGCTCGACTTCACCCTCAACCGACAACAGGATGCGCTGCACCGGCAACCCCGACTGCTCGGCCGCGAACGCCATGGCCGCAGTCTGCAGGTTGATGTAGAGCGGGTCGTCGGTTGGATGTGCCACCTTGAGCACGTACTCCGCGGTCGCGGTCGCCACCCGAAAGCTGTCGTCGCGCTCGGTGTCGAGCCGGTCGAGGCTGGCAGCGTCGATACCGTAGACGCTCGCGAGTAACGCGGCCGCGTTCTGCTCCGTGAGGTGCTCGAAGGGCGCGGCAAGATCCACGTGTTCAGCGTAGCCACTGGCAGGGTGAGCGCCATGGGAGATCTTCGGTTCCGTGTGGTAGCGCTGCTTGCGCTCACCGCCGTCGCGAAAGGTTAGGGAGCGCGGACCGCGATGACGTCACAGTAGCGACTCGCTGCCACCGCAAGCCGATGGTCTGCGGTCAACAAGGTCGACCCAAGATGCATCGTCAGCGCAACATAGGCAGCGTCGTAAGCAGTGATGTTGTTGCGGAGGCGCCAGATTGTGTCGAGGTACGGGGCGTGGGGAAAACGTACGATCTCATTGCTCGCCCACGCTGCCAACATTGATCCGGCTTCGTCAGCACTTCGATCGAGGCGAAGCACGGCTTTGCGCAGCAGGTTCGCCACCTCGAGATCGATGAGTTCTGGGGCGAACAGTGCATCGGCTTCATTCATGAGAGGCGATCCGACTCCCACTGTCGACGCGTCGATCACGTAAGACTTCACTGGTCGCGATCCTCGCGCACCATTGCCACGATCTCTTTTGCCGAGATGCCCGCAAAGAAGGCTGGCGAGATTCCCCACCGATCTCGCATGCTCTCCGCTTCAACCCTGGCAGCTACCCGGGTCAGCTCTCGACGCAGGAAGGCCGAGAGCGTCAAGCCCTCGCGGGCGGCGCCGTCGCGCAGCTTTTGCTGCACGTCAGCGTCTAGATCTCGAACCTGCACTGTGACTCCCATCTCTGCAGAATAATGCATGCATATTGCCGCGTAAAGCATGCACAACACTGAGCCTGCGAAGACTGGGTGGAATGTGCAGCTGGGGAGGAGCACAGCCGTCACGCCCATGGCGAACACCGGACTTTTTCGCGAGCGCCGTCGTTACTCTCTTTATATCGGCACCGCATCCATTGGTGCTTAGGGAGTGAACATGTTCGAGAGATTTACCGACCGAGCTCGTCGCGTCGTTGTGCTGGCCCAAGAAGAGGCCAAGATGCTCAACCACAACTACATCGGCACGGAGCACATTCTGCTCGGCCTCATTCATGAGGGCGAGGGTGTCGCAGCCAAGGCGCTCGAGTCGCTCAACATCTCGCTCGACGCCGTGCGCGAGCAGGTGCAAGACATCATCGGCCAGGGCCAGCAGCAGCCGACCGGGCACATCCCGTTCACCCCGCGCGCCAAGAAGGTGCTTGAGCTGAGCTTGCGCGAGGCCCTGCAGCTCGGCCACAACTACATCGGTACAGAGCACATTCTGCTCGGACTCATTCGCGAAGGCGAAGGCGTCGCCGCCCAGGTGCTCGTCAAGCTCGGCGCCGATCTCAACCGCGTGCGTCAGCAGGTCATCCAGCTGCTCTCTGGCTACCAGGGCAAGGAGGCGGTCGCCGTCGGCGGCAACACCGACACCACGCCTGACAAGGGCTCGCAGATTCTCGACCAGTTCGGGCGCAACCTCACGCAGGCAGCGCGCGACGGCAAGCTCGACCCTGTCATCGGGCGCGAGAAAGAGATGGAGCGGGTCATGCAGATCCTCTCCCGCCGTTCGAAGAACAACCCTGTTCTCATCGGCGAACCCGGCGTTGGAAAGACCGCCGTTGTCGAAGGACTCGCGCAGGCGATTATTAAGGGGGATGTACCAGAGACCCTCAAAGACAAGCAGCTGTATTCGCTCGACCTCGGCTCGCTGATCGCCGGTAGCCGCTACCGTGGTGACTTCGAAGAGCGCCTGAAGAAGGTGACGAAGGAGATCCGCACCCGCGGCGACATCATCGTTTTCATCGACGAGATTCACACCCTTGTTGGTGCTGGTGCCGCAGAGGGCGCGATCGACGCCGCCTCGATCCTCAAGCCGCTGCTCGCCCGCGGTGAACTGCAGACGATCGGTGCGACCACCATCACGGAGTACCGCAAGCACTTTGAGAAAGACGCAGCGCTCGAGCGCCGATTCCAGCCGGTGCAGGTGCACGAGCCAACCATCCCTCACACGATCAATATCCTCAAGGGACTGCGCGATAAGTACGAGGCGTTCCACCGTGTCTCGATCACCGATGGCGCGATCGTCTCTGCCGCGAACCTTGCCGACCGCTACGTGAGCGATCGCTTCTTGCCAGACAAGGCGATCGACCTGATCGATGAGGCTGGCGCACGCCTTCGCCTGTCGATCCTGTCGGCACCGCCAGAGTTGCGCGAGTTCGACGAGAAGATCGCCGGTGTTCGAGGCAACAAAGAGGCCGCGATCGAGGCTCAAGACTTCGAGAAGGCAGCCTCACTGCGCGACGAGGAGAAGAAGTTGCTCGGTGAGCGACTGCGCCTCGAGAAGCAGTGGAAAGCTGGCGACGTCGGCGCGAGCGGCACCGTCGATGAGGGACTCATCGCCGAGGTGCTGGCGCAGGCCACCGGCATCCCGGTCTTCAAGCTGACGGAGGAAGAGTCGAGCCGCCTCATCTTCATGGAGAAGGCGCTACACATGCGCGTCATCGGCCAGGAAGAGGCCATCGCGGTTCTTGCCAAGACGATTCGTCGCACCCGCGCGGGCCTCAAAGACCCGAAGCGCCCGAGCGGTTCGTTCATTTTTGCCGGTCCAACCGGTGTCGGCAAGACCGAGCTTGCCAAGGCGCTCGCCGAGTTCCTGTTCGACGACGAGAACGCGCTCATCTCACTCGACATGAGCGAGTATGGCGAAAAGCACACGGTCTCTCGACTGTTCGGTGCCCCTCCCGGGTTCGTCGGCTTCGAAGAGGGCGGTCAGCTCACCGAGAAGGTGCGGCGCAAGCCGTTCTCGGTCGTGCTCTTCGACGAGATCGAAAAGGCGCATCCTGACATCTTCAACTCACTGCTTCAGATTCTTGAAGAGGGGCGGTTGACCGATGGCCAGGGTCGCGTCGTCGACTTCAAGAACACCGTGATCATTATGACGACCAACCTCGGTACGAAAGACATCAGCGGCACCCCGATCGGCTTCAGCTCGTCGAACGACACTGCCACCGGTTACGACCGGATGCGCGGCAAAGTTGTCGAAGAACTGAAGAAGAGCTTCAAGCCGGAGTTCCTCAACCGCGTCGACGAGACCATCGTGTTCCCGCAGCTGAGCCCGGCAGAGCTGCTGCAGATCGTCGACCTCTTCATCAAGCGACTGAGCGAGCGCCTGATGGACCGCGACCTCACCGTCGAGTTGACCCAGTCGGCAAAGGAGCAGCTGATCAAGGTTGGCTTCGACCCCTCCCTGGGTGCTCGGCCGCTGCGCCGAGCGGTTCAGCACGACATTGAGGACGCTCTCAGCGAGAAGATTCTGCACGGCGAGCTCAACGCGGGCGACCACGTGCACGTCGACTACGTGCTGTCAAAGGACGGCGTCGGCGAGTACGTCTTCACCACGAGCCGCCAAGCTGGCCTCCCGCCGGTCGAAGAGGTTGTGGCCGCAGAAGCGTCGTCGTAACGCTGATCTCACGGAGGGCGCTGGGACCAATCCCGGCGCCCTTTGTCGTTCACGGGCGCAGACCATCGTGTGCCTGCCAAATGCAGGCGATTCGGCACTCGCGATGCGAGACACCCGCTCAAACGTTGGGGCCGGCTCGCTAGGACCTGCATTTGGTGCGGGCGGGGCAGAGCGCAGGGCCGATGCGGCGGGGAGACGGCACGGTCGCCGTAGGCTGACCGCATGGACCCGCGCCCGAAACGCCTGATCATTGCGCAATACACCCCGCCGAAGGATCTCAGCCTCGTGGCAGCGGCCGAATTGCTGGGCGAGGGCAGACGCGCCATGGCAGCGCAGATCATCGCGCTCACTGTTTCGCGTGCGATCTCGATTTCGCGTCCGCCGGCCGCGTGGCGCCGCAGCGGGTTCACCCTGACGGCGATCCGAAGCGCCAGCCGCGCCACCCTCGATGAGCTCGACGTGCTGAAAGCCATCTTCGACGCTGAGGACGTGCACGTGGGTAGCACCGTCGTCGTCAGGCCTCGGCACAACCGCGCTTTGGGCGAGCGGCTGCGTGACCCCCACCGTCGAATTGTGGCTCGGCTGATTGACCGCGGGCTCGCTCAAGAGAAGGGCCTGCTGACGAAACTGTTTCGGCCGTGGCGCAAGCAACCGGTAGTTCCGACGCCCGCGGCCGAGGGCATAGTTGACCACCTTTGGGGAATCCACGACTACATTCGACTCGCAGAGCAGCACCGGTTCGCTGTGCTGCAGTCGCCAGACGGCGCGCAACGCTCGTCGGCGAATGTGCTTCTTCTCAACGAGAGGTTGTTGCCGTTCGCGGTGCTGTTCGGGCTCGAGAAGGAGTGGTCGAAGCAACTCGACGTGCAGGCGCGTGAGGTCCGCAACGAATTGGGCACGCTCGACGTTTCCCTCGATTTGGTCGGGGCAAGCCTCGATGGTCTCGACGCGATCACGCAACTCTCAGATCTCGTACCTGACCCGACCGAACTTGGCGACATCGTCGACATCGGCGATGTGCTCGAAGGGGTTGGCGCGGTGTTCGGCGGTATCGGTGAGTTCCTCGGCGGCCTGTCGCCATAAGCTGAACGCGTGAGTTTCTCCGTTCGCCCAGCCCGCACATCCGACGTGCCTTTCATTCAGGCCCTCGTCGAGCCGCTTGTGCAGAGCCGAATCTTGCTCGGTAAAGATCTCGTTGTGCTGTTCGAGGCCGTTCAAGAGTTTCGCGTGGTCGTTGATGAGAATGACACCCCAATTGGATGCGGTGCGCTGCACGTGATGTGGCAGGACCTCGGCGAGGTGCGCACCCTCGCGGTCGCAGAAGAGCGCCTGCACCAGGGCGCCGGTCACGCGCTGCTCGAGCGCATCGAGGCAGACGCGATTGCGCTTGGCCTCAGCCGCCTGTTCTGTCTGACCTTCGAGGTCGACTTCTTCAGCAGGCACGGTTTCGCGCCGATCAGCGAAGAGATCGTTGCGCCTGACGTGTACGCCCAGCTCGCGCTCTCACCAGACGAGGGCATCGCCGAGTTTCTCAATCTGGCGCGCGTAAAACCCAACACATTGGGAAACACGCGAATGCTGAAGCAGCTGAACGCCAACTAGAGGCTTAGCCTGAAGGCATGTCGACGATCCGCAACCCCGTCGGCCCGCAGCCTCCGAGCGTCTACTGGAAGCG
>JANONY010000074.1:0-1906 GCA_031421055.1 Actinomycetes bacterium
GGCCGTCAGCGTCATCGCCCTCGCCTTCATCTGGCCGTCGGTCACCTCCCAACCGCAGAACATTCCGGTCAGCATCGCCGGGCCGGCAGAGCAGGTCGGCATCGTGACCGACGCCATTGACGAGAAGGCCGAGGGCCGCCTCGTGATCTCGACGGTCGACAGCCGCGACGACGCTGTAGCTGCCATTGAGTCCCGCGACTCGCTCGGCGCAATCGTGCTCGGGCACGAGCCGGAAGTGCTTGTGGCCTCGGCCGCCAGCCCCGCCGTCGCGCAATTGCTCACGGGCGTGGCCGCTCAACTCCAAGGCATGGCGAACGCGCAGGCGGCCGCCGCCGGCGTGGAGTCGCCCGCCATTGTTGTCAAAGTCACTGATGTCGTGCCCCTCGCCGCCACCGACGAGCGCGGAAGTGGAATCGCCGCCTCCGCCTTTCCCCTCGTGATCGCTGGGTTCATCGGCGGCCTCCTAATCGCCCTGCTCGTGCGGGGAGCCCGCCAACGCGTCGTCGCCGTGTTCGCTTTCGCGGCGGTCGCGGCGACGGTGCTAGCGCTGATCCTTCAGTCATGGCTCGGCATTCTGCAGGGCAGCTTCGGGCTCAACGTTCTTGCGCTCAGCCTCCTCATCGCGTCGATGACCAGCCTCATCGTCGGCATGCACTCGACGCTCGGACGCCCAGGCCTGCCCGTCGCGATCGTGACCATCATGCTCATCGGCAACCCCATCTCGGCGGCAGCGGTGCCGTGGCAGTTCCTGCCAGCGCCGTGGGGCCTCGTCGGGCAGTGGTTCCAGCCCGGGGCGGGCGCCACGCTATTGCGTGACCTCAGCTACTTCCCAGCGGCGGCATCCCTCGGATTCGCCTGGGCGGTGTTGGCGGTGTGGGCGCTCCTCGGGCTTGCGCTCGTCGCGCTCGGTCTGCGCGAGCGGCGTTCCGCAGCGGCCCCGGCCGCCGAGAAGGTGTTGGCAGCCTAGGGCAGCGCTAGCTCTGGATCGGCACGGGCGCCGTGTCGGGCAGCGAGGCCGCGCGTCCGCGGAGGTCGGGGTGCCACCGGCGCAGAAGCGTCGGCACGAGCACGCCAACGAACGCGAATGCAGCGGCCGCCCAGTATGCGCCGGTGGCGCCCTGTGCGTCGATGAGGAATCCCGCGACCGCCGAGCCGAGCGCTGCCCCGATGAGCTGACCGGTGCCGACCCAGCCGTACGCCTCGGCGGTTTCGCTGAACTTCACCGTGCCAGACACGATGGCGAACATGACCGCCAGCGCGGGGGCGATGCCGACGCCTGCAATGAGAAGGGCGAGGGCGATCCACCAGAAGTTGAGCGACGCAAGTGCGAGCGCCATGCCAATGAAGACGGCGAGCATGCGACGCGCAAGTGACCAAGGGCCAACCGGAAGGTGACCGAGCGAAAGCCCTCCCACGAGCGAACCGATGGCGAAGATTGCGAGGATCACCCCGGCCTCTGCCCCAGACTCGCCAAAAGTCGCGACAACGGCGACTTCGGTCGCGGCGCACGCCCCGACGAGCAGAAAGCCGGTGATCGTCGAGAGCAACACGGCCGGCTTGCGCAGCACGACGCCGAGCTTGCGCGTGCTGCGCGGAATGCGCACCCGCCCCACCTCTGGCGAGAGGATGAACCACAAGCCACCACCGACGAGAAATGCGACGGCGAGCAGAATCGCGAGCGTTGTTGAGATCTGCGTTGCAACGAAGGTGGTGATCACCGGGCCGACAACCCAGATGATTTCTTGAGCGCTGGCGTCGAGCGAGAAGAGCCGGCTGAGCAGGCTTGCGTTGACGATCTTCGGGTAAATCGTGCGCACGGCCGGTTGGATCGGCGGCATGCTCAGACCACCGATGAACCCGATCACCATGTATGCCGGCACGGAAAGCTCGAATAGCGCGATCGTGG
>JANONY010000075.1:0-1679 GCA_031421055.1 Actinomycetes bacterium
CCGCCGTCCTTCGGCCAGAGTGCGGTGGTCCATTCGCTCGCGCCCACCCGCACGCTCGCCGGGATCATGCCCCAGCCGTAGGTCACGGCACTGGCAACCTGCTTGATCGCCGCGCGCTCGGCTGCCGGCACGGTGACGAAGTGAAACGGCGCCGGGCCGCGCCAGTACCAGAGTGCGCCGGTGAATCGCAGCTTCATGGGTTCAGGGTAGGTGCTCTGCCTCGCTGCGCCGCTGCGCGCGCGGCCGACTCCTGCAACTACGCCACATTTGAGTGTCAGTGGGCACTCAAGATTGACTGCGGTCGCTCCCCGGTTGTGGGCAGGACGTGGGCGCGGGCACTCATCGGGGAGGGGCGCCGACCGGTGAGATGACCTCATCGAACATCGCCCGCAGCGGACCGAAGTCTCGGTTCTCCGCAGCATCACGGCACGCAGCATCGTTCACGGAGCCCTGCACGGGGCGCCAGTCCAACTGCCAGCCGGCACCGCGCGCGAGCCGATCCCAGAAGACCCGCTGCGTTCTGCCATTGCCCTCGCGGAACGGGTGGACGTAGTTCCACTGGTCGTAGTGGTGGGCGAGGCGGTCGATGAACTGGTCACGGTTCATTTCGCGGAGCATGTTGTCTTGGCGTAGCTCGTCGGCGGCGAACATCGATCCCGGGTCGATCGCGGACGCTGGCACAAAGTGCTCGGCTCCGTCTACGTTCTTCCGGAGGTCGACGGTGCGGACTTCCCCGGCCCACGGGTAGACATCCTGGAACAGTTGCTTGTGGATCGCGCGGAACTCATCGAGATCCCCGGTCGACCGAACCGGGTGGTCGCGAAGTTGCAGTGCTCGCGCAACGACGAGTGCGCCTTCGGCGGCGTCGAGTTCTGCTTGCGTGCGAGCACCGATGAGATTGCGCAGCAACCCGGTGTCGGGATCGAGGTAAGGGTCGACGACCTCAGGCAAGGCGGTAGCGAGCTTGAGTGCGCGCCACAAGCTCATCGGAATCGATGCGTCCGGCGACGTACTCTTCGGCATCAGCCCGCGTGGCCGGGTCGACGTGCAGACCCTCCATCTCGCCACTGTGCTCGGCCTGCTCAAGGGCGAAACGACGCTCACGCTCAGCAGGAGCGATCGTGGTCTGAATCGCGTTCGACATGCTCACTCCTCGCTCAATCGGCTTGTGCCAAGTCTACCGGTGACCACAGACCCTGCTAAGGCTCTCGGCCAACTGAGATCGGGACGCTTTCGCCTGATTTGTCAGCTCTGCGCACCGCGTGGGTACAGCGGGATCCGAGTATCAACCCTCGCCGGGCCATCTCCCCGACATGAGTCCACACGACCTCCGGCACACCGCGGCGAGCCTTGCCGTGTCATCCAGAGCGAACGTCAAGGCGGTGCAGCGGATGGCTCGGCCACGCGAGTGCTGCAATGACCCTCGACGTGTACGCAGACCTCTTCGATGACGACTTGGATGCCGTCGCGGTGGCCCTCAATCAGGGAGCGGCTGATTCAGATGTGGGCAAACCGTGGGCACGGGACGAAAACCGCAGCATCCGCTAATGAGAAAACCCCGAAGTCTCGAGACGTTTTGTAGTGGCTCCGACCGGCGTCCATCCGGTGACCTTTCGATTTTCGGTCGAACGCTCTACCAACTGAGCTACAGAGCCAATGCGCCGAGCGATGCAGAGGCG
>JANONY010000076.1:0-6262 GCA_031421055.1 Actinomycetes bacterium
GTGTGGCTCGAGCGCTCACCGATGCGGCAGTAGGCAATCACGTTATCACCGGTCTTCAGGCCCGCGCCGTCGCGGTACAGGGCGTTGAGCTCGTCGACGCGGCGGAAGGTTCCGTCTTCTGCAGCAGCCTTGGCCCACGGCACGCTCGCCGCGGTCGGGATGTGGCCGCCACGGAGCGCGCCCTCCTCCGGGTAGGCGGGCATGTGCGTGCGCTGGCCGGTGTACTCCTCTGGGGAGCGAACGTCGATCAGTGGGTTGCCGAAGTGGCCGAGCACGTCGTCCATGAATGCGCGGATCGGGGCGTCGTTGCGCTCGACCACCGGGTACTCGACCGGCGTGGCCGACTCTGCGTCTGTCGTGTATGCGCGCCCGTCGAGCTCCCACTTCGCGCGGCCGCCGTCGAGTAGACGTACGTCTTCGTGGCCGAACAGGGTGAACACCCAGAGGGCGTATGCAGCCCACCAGTTGTTCTTGTCGCCGTAGATGACGATGGTGGTGTCGCGGCTGATGCCCTTCGAGCCGAGAAGCTTGGCGAACGCCTCACCGTCGATGTAGTCACGCGTGAGCGGGTCGTTGAGGTCGGTGTGCCAGTCAATCTTGACGGCGCCGGCGATGTGGCCAGTCTCGTAGAGAAGGACGTCTTCGTCTGACTCGACGACCACGAGGCCGGGCGTACCGAGGTTGGCCTCGAGCCACTCGCCGCTGACGAGCTTCTCGGGGTGGGCGTATCCGGTGAATTCTGCTGAAGTGTCGACCTCGACGGCCATGAGTACCTCCGGTAGTAAAAAAGTCAGATCGGGATGCGTAATAGGGTTAAAGCTGATTTGCTCTTCCGACCATACGCATCTGAGTTGCGCGGCGCGCGGGCACTGTAAGACTGCGAAACATAAGGCTGGACATGGAGCACCTGACCGACCGCGTTCCCACTCTCACCGGGCAAGAGATCGTGGACCACCTCATACCTCCAAGACAATTCTCTCACGCGACCCTCGAGTCGTACCGGCCAGATCATGACTACCCCTCGCAGGCGGATGCGGTCGCCGAGATTCGCGAATTCGCCGGTGGATGGAAGCCCTCGGGTGGGTTGTTCTCGCGTCGCCGTGGCGCTTCGTCTCGGGCTGGCATCTACCTCGATGGCGGATTTGGGGTCGGCAAAACGCACTTGCTCGCTGCGTTGTGGCATCTAGCGCCTGGCCGTAAATACTTCGGAACGTTTCTCGAGTACACCTCGCTCGTCGGTGCGCTCGGCTATCAGCCTGCCTTTCAGCTACTCGCGGGCGCGGCGCTCGTGTGTATTGACGAATTTGAGCTCGATGACCCAGGCGACACGCGCATCATGTCGCGGCTGCTCGGTGAGCTTGTGGCCACCGGCACGCGCATTGCGGCAACCTCGAACACGCCGCCGAGTGCTCTCGGCGAAGGGCGGTTCGCCGCTCAAGACTTTCTGCGCGAGATTGACGCTCTTGCCGCCCAGTTTCACACCATGCGTATTGACGGTCTCGACTACCGACGGCGCGACACCGAGGGCCACGCGGTCGTCACCGACAAAGAGAGCCTGCTTGCTGCGGCGAAGCACTTGCGCGGCACCGTCACTGTCGATCGCTTCGACGATGTCGTGCAGCACCTGTCGAGATTGCACCCCTCGAAGTACGTCAAGCTTGTCGAGGGTTTGGATGCGGTGGCCATCACCGACGTGCACGAGCTGTCAAGCCAAACGGACGCGCTGCGCCTCGTCGCCTTCATCGACCGCCTCTATGACGCCCAAGTTCCCGTTCTCGCCAGTGGAATCCCGCTCGATCAGGTATTCGCGCGCGACATGCTCGCCGGTGGGTACCGCAAGAAGTATCTGCGCGCGGCGTCCAGACTCATCGCCTTGACGAGCGGCGAAGGCACGTAGCCCGAGCTAGGTTCGTTCGCCGCGCTGTCGGTACCAGCGCGAACGCAGCGCACCAGCAACCCCACCAATGCACGCAGCCACCAGCGACCCGCCGAGCACGCCGAGTGTGCCTGCGGTGAGCGAGGCTGGGTCCGACTCAAATGCGAGATCGTTCATCAACAACGACACCGTGAATCCGATGCCTCCGAGCGCCGCGACAACGAACAGGTTGGCGAGGGGCTCGCGTACTGCACCACTCAGTTTCTGCGCGATCAGTGCGCCACCCATGATTCCTACGATCTTGCCGACTGGCAAGGCGACAGCGATGGAGAAGAAGACTGGCCCGAGCGGCGATGCGGCGAAGTCGGGAATGACCACGAGGGTCGCGGTGAATGCGAATAGTGGCAACACGATTGCGTTAGACCACGGCTCGAGGGCAAACCGCACTCGCTCGCCGCGGGGGGAGGCGAGCGCAAGCCCGAGCGCCACGCCGGCGATCGTTGGGTGTATTCCTGAGATGAAAACCAAGGCCCACGCGCCGATCGCCATTGTTACGAGGGCGATGGTTCGCCACACCGATGGCGCTCGGCCACTGACCCACCCGAATGCGAGGATCACAGGCACGGCCGCGAGCAGTGCGAGTGGCACGAGATCGCCCGGAAACAGCAGGGCAATTATCGCGATGGCGATCAGATCGTCGATGACGGCGATCGCAAGCAACAGGGCCCTGACGCTACTAGGAAGTGCCCGACCGACCAGCGCTAGCACGCCGAGCGCAAAAGCGATATCGGTCGCTGTGGGGATCGGCCAGCCCGCCCGCACGGACTCAGGCACCCACAGCAGGTAAATCGCCGCAGGAACAAGCACGCCGCCAATGGCGGCGAGCGTTGGCACGAAGGCTTTGCTCGGCGAGTCGAGCTCTCCGTGGCGCAGCTCGTGCTTTAACTCGACTGCCGCGAGAAAGAAGAAGATCGCGAGAAGACCCTCGGTCACCCAATGTCCTACTGACATATCGAACGCGCCGGCTCCGAGGTGCAGTTGCTTCAGGGCAAAAACCGTTGGCGCGAGCGGGCTGTTTGCGAGGGTCAAACCGAGCGCTGCAGCGAAAATCAGCGCGAAGGCGGGGAATTGGGCGGATCGAAGAAGCCTCACGCAACCATTCTGCGCTGTTGCATGGGTACCGAAACACGATGTTTACATTCGGGCACTCCGTGTAACCGGCGCGAAACGTGGGGACAGCGCCCGTGAAATCTCGAGTCGACACACTGGGGGCGTACCCGAGGAACCTAGGCCCACTCTGCGCGTCGAGGATCAACGGTGCATCCTTTGCAAACGTAAGAGAGGTAAAAAATGGATCAGGGCAACACTGCCTTCATGCTCATCGCTACGGCTCTCGTCCTGCTCATGACGCCCGGTCTCGCGTTCTTCTATGGAGGACTCGTCAAGGCCAAGAGTGTTATCAGCATGATGATGATGAGTTTCGGAGCAATCGGTCTCATCGGGGTCCTGTGGGTGCTCTACGGATACGCCATCGCCTTTGCCAGCCCAGGAACCGACACCTACGTCGGTCTCCTTGACGGCTTCTGGGGTATCGACACGGCGAACCTCGGTCTCGACGGCCTACTCACCGTGCCAGAGGGCGCAATGTACCCGCCCATCGCGTTTGCGGCCTTCCAGGCCACGTTCGCGATCATCACGGTCGCACTCATCTCTGGCGCTATCGCTGACCGCGCCAAGTTTGGCTCTTGGCTGATCTTCGCTGGAATATGGGCGACCCTCGTCTACTTCCCCGTCGCGAGTTGGGTGTTCAACTTCGGGCTCAACGCCGACACGACTGGTCCGAGTGACATCTTCTCGTACGGTGGATGGGCAACCCTCGGTCTGCAGGACGCGCTAGGCGTCGGCGTCATCGATTTCGCCGGTGGAACCGCCGTTCACATCAACGCCGGTGCCGCAGCTCTCGCGCTTGCGCTCGTGCTCGGCAAGCGCGTCGGCTTCGGCAAGGGCGTCAGTGTTCCTCACAACCCGCCGTTCGTCTTGCTCGGCGCCGGTCTGCTGTGGTTCGGCTGGTTCGGCTTCAACGCCGGATCGGAGCTCGCCGCTGACGGTATCGCTGCTATCGCCTTCCTCAACACGCTCGCCGCACCCGCTGCAGCGCTTCTCGGCTGGATCATCGTCGAGAAGATCAAGGACGGCAAGGCCACGTCGATCGGTGCCGCATCTGGCGCCGTGGCGGGTCTCGTCGCGATCACGCCCGCCTGTGCTGCGCTCGACCCGATCTGGGCGCTACTTCTCGGCCTCATCGCCGGTGCCGTCTGCGCCCTCGCGATCGACCTGAAGTTCAAGCTCGGCTTTGATGACTCGCTCGACGTTGTGGGAATCCACCTCGTCGGCGGACTGATTGGAACCCTGTACATCGGGTTCTTCGCCAACACCACCGGCCTCTTCATGGGCGGCGACGGCACCCAGCTGCTGGTTCAGGCGATTGTCGCATTCGCGGTCATGGCGTACTCGTTCGTTCTCGCGTTCCTCATCGGATTGGTGATCGAGAAGACGATTGGATTCCGCATCAAGAATGAAGACGAACTCGCCGGAGTTGACCTCGTCGTGCACGGCGAAGAGGGCTACGTTCTGGCCGACATCAAGTAATACTTAGTCACAAACGCAGGGGTGTCGTCCTTTCGGGCGGCACCCCTTAGCGTTTCTCTTGAGCATCACCGAGCGAGAGACAACAACCCGAATGACTGGATCGCCCGCACTGCTTCTGCCCGCCGCCTTGCTGGTGCTGGTGATGCTCGCACCCGCGTTCGCGCTGTTTTTCGCCGGACTCAGCGGTCGCCGTAACTGGCTGATCGCCGGTCTCGCCGCACTCGCAAGTTTCGCTCTCGCGGTCACCGTGTGGATGCTCGTGGGCGCTGTAGTCCAGGTTGCGCTGTTCCAGGGCGCTGTCGCGGCGGTAGCGGTCATGACGGTGTTGTCGGTCGGGCTTCGGGCCGGACGCGCACGCGGCTACCTCGTCTTTGTTGCCGTGTGGCTGCTCCTCGTGCTTGTGCCCGTCGGGCACGGGCTCTTTGACATTGACAGCGGCCTGCTGAACCTCTGGCTTGGCACTCTTGATTTCGCTGGGTCGGGGGTTGTCGCCGTGTCTGTCGGGGCGGCGGCGGTGAGCTTCGCGATCGTGGGGCGCGGCGCGGAAGCCGTCAACAACGCACCGCCGATTCGACCCGTGTGGATACTCGTGCTGAGCGGCGTGCTTGGGGGAGTCGGGCTGGTGGCGCTGGCGCTCGGTTCTGAACTAGTTGTCGATTCGAGCACGCCGCTCATCCTCAGCACCATGCTCTGGGCGATGGCGGCCGGAACTCTCGGCTGGACGGCGGCCCAGCTGGTAAACGTGCACCGACCGACGGTCGCGGGGTACGTCGCCGGCTTTTTTGCGGGCGGCGTCGCGGTGCTGGCCGGGGTGCCATGGATTGACACCGGCCCGGCAGTAGCACTAGGGCTGTCGGCAGGAATTCTCGGGCACGTGACCGCTGTCGCGTCGCGTCGGGCTGGCGCCGGACCGTGGGCGACGGTAATTGCGGTGCTTTTTGTACCCGGCTCGATCGGAATGCTTTTGCTAGGAGTCGTTGACCGTGGTTCTGGCCTCATCTTCTCTGGCAACCTTATCGCCCTCACGAATCAGGCCCTAGGCCTTGCGGTCGTGATCGGCTATTCGTTTGTGGTGAGTGTTCTGCTGGCGCTGATCATTCGCCGAACTCTCGGACCGCACGCGCGTGCGCCTGGCACAATGCCTCAGGAGCGCCCTGCGGTCATGCGATAGACGGCACGGAACGGCAGCAGTCGCACTAGGGCGGCGACGAGGCGCGCGTCAGAGCCGACAACGTGTCGTGGTCGAGGCCGACCACTGACAATTGCACGGCGCACGGCTCTGGCCACGATCGCCGCAGGGGCGCCCGTACTGCCATTCTGTGCGCTCTTGCGGGCTCCGACGATCTGCGCGGCGTAGCGAGGGTGCTGCTGCGGCATCAACGCCATCATGTCGGCGCCCGCCGCGGCAGCTGTGCTCCAAATGGGAGTCGCAATCACACCCGGCTCGATCAGGCTCACCCGAACGCAGTAGGGCGCGAGTTCGGCCCGCAAGGTGTCAGCGAGCGCCACAACAGCGTGCTTCGACGCGTGGTATGCCCCGAGCACCGGGCCAGCTATTCGCCCGCTGATCGAGCCGATGAACACGATTCGCGCGTTGCCGTGAGCAAGCAGCGCGGGCAGCATCACTTGACTGACGAGCAACTGGCCAACGACGTTGATGTCGAGTTGGCGCTCGAAAACGTCGATTGGGATCACCTCGAGCGGAGCGGGAAGCGCGACACCAGCGTTGTTCACGAG
>JANONY010000077.1:0-4933 GCA_031421055.1 Actinomycetes bacterium
ACCATGGTGACGGTGGCCTCGGAACGCCTGAGGCGCTTCTCCAAATTCCACGCAGTGTAAAAACCGGCGTACCCGCCGCCAACGATCAAAATTCTGGTCACGAGTCTGTTTCTCCTAGAGACGGCAGTGCGGTCAGCCTCCCAATCTACCCTTTCTGCCGACGCCCAAACGCATGGCGGAGCGCGGTCGCGACAAGTGTCAAAAGCACCAACCCACCCGCCCCGAGCACGAGCGCCGGCAGCCCGATATCGCGCAGCTGGGCGGTCGACGGTAGCAGCGCGGCGATCGGGTCGGCAGACGCGGGGGTTTCGACAGGCTCAACCCGCTCAACCGGCACGGCCGACTCCATCGGCGGGGCCGCCCGCCGATTCATCCGGATCCATTCGGTCAGTTCGCCCAGCGGGTTGCCATTGGCCGCCTCGGCGGCAGTCACCGCTTCGACCGGTGCGTCTGAGACCGCCGCTGCCGCATCGAATAATCCGTACCCGTAGAGCGCGTCGACACCGTCGGCACCCGCAGGTCTCGCGGTTCGAACGATGCGGTTGATGATCGCGCCAGCGCTCAGTTCTGGATGCGCGGCCTTGACCAGCGCGACGAGGCCCGCGACAATCGGCGCCGCCCCGCTCGTTCCGGTGAACGAGGTGTAGCCGCCTCCCGGCACCGCCGCCACGAGCCGTTCGCTCGGAGCCGCGACACCGATCGTTATCCCCTGGGACGACGCCTTCGTGCTCGAGGTGCCTGCAGCATCCACGCCCGCTACAGTCAGCACTCCGGGGATGGTGGCCGGCGCCCCGACTACAGCCGTTCCGCTGCCGCGATTGCCTGCTGCGGCGACCATGACGACTCCCGCTTTCTCTGCGCGCAGGAAGGCCGCGTCCCAGCTTTCTGGCCAGTCGAGGGTCTCGCGCGTGAACGACATGTTGATGACATCGGCGCCGTTGTCGATGGCCCAATTGATGGCATCCGCCACTTGCGTGTCGCTGTCGATGCCGTCTCCGAACGCGACGGAGGCAGAGAGAATGGATGCCGCCGGCGCCACCCCGATGACCCCGTCGTCAGAACCGTGGCCGCGCCCAGCCGCGAGCGAGGCGACCGAGGTGCCGTGAGACTGGCCGGCGACGGGTTTGCCGCCGCGACCGTTGCCGGTGAAGTCTTCGCCGGCCACAACGGCACCGGCGAGATCGGGGTGCGTTGCGTCAACTCCGGTGTCGATGATCGCGATGGTGACGCCTTCGCCGCGCGTAGTATTCCACGCTTCGGTGATGCCGTATCCGGCGAGCCAGTACTCGCGGTTGCGAATCGCGTCGGCAGACGCCGGTCCACCCGACGACAGCACGAGAGCAGCGAGGGCGAAGACGCCTGTCGCGGCCGCTAGACGGTGACCGCGCACTCGCACACGCTCGGACTCCACGCGCACAACTCGAGCGCGCGATCACCAATCGGGTTGACACCTGGGCCGGCTGCAAGCGCATGGCCAGCAAGAGCGTGCAGGCACTTGACCCGGTTTGGCATGCCGCCGGCAGAGATACCACTGATCTCGGCAACGACCTCGATGCTCTCGCGATCGGTGATGTAACTAGCGTGCGCAACGAGGTAGCGCTGAGCGATGTCATCGACGAGCTCCGCGGCGAGGCCGGGCATGAGGCCCTCGGCTTCGAGCGTCGAGATCGCGGCGGTGGCAGCCGGGTGCGACAGGTAGTACAAGGTCGGAAATGGTGTGCCGTCGTCGAGTCGGGGGCTCGTCGAAACGACCGTCGGGTTGCCGCACACGCAGCGCGCGGCAATTCCGATCACGTTACGGGCGGGTCGCCCGAGCTGGGCGCTGACGACGGCGATGTCGCGCTCGCTCGGAGCGTCGAATGGGGGGCGGGTCATGGGCCTTCCAAATCATCGGCCTGCTCGGCGGTCGTGCCCGCCGTGACGATCGTGCTGAGCAACGCGTGCAGCCAGTCGACTTGCGTCGGCTGAATGTCCGCGCTGATCAGCGCGCCATCGTCGGTCGTGACACTACCCTCGTCATCGATTACGAGATAGGTGACATCTCCGGGGTACACGTACACGAGTCGGTCGCGCGCTTGGGCCTCGATGTATGCCGGGTCGTCCCAGCGCGCGATTTCGGCGTTGAGGTCGTTCACCACGTCGCGACGGTCCTCTACCGCTTGGCGCAATTCGGCCAGCTGGTTTTGTTGCTCGACAAAGATGCGAATTGAGGGCGCGAGCGCGATGACCGCGATCACGAGGAGGGTGAGCATGATGACGCTGAATCCGGAGAGGCGCATGCTGCGCATCCACTGCCCGTGGGCAGATTCGGCAGGCAGCGCAACCGGAACTCTCGACGTGCGCTGCCGTGCCATGAATTGACCCTAAGCCGTGCTGCGTGAAACTACGCGCTGAACCTCGGGAAAGCGCCCCTCCCCGCATATACGGCCGCGTCGCCGAGCTCTTCCTCAATGCGCAGCAACTGGTTGTACTTGGCAACCCGCTCGCTTCGCGCGGGAGCACCCGTCTTGATCTGGCCGGTGTTGAGCGCGACCGCGAGGTCGGCGATCGTGGTGTCTTCTGTCTCACCAGAGCGGTGCGACATGACCGCTGTGTAGCCGCTGCGGTGTGCGAGGCTGACGGCGTCTAGCGTCTCGGTGAGTGATCCAATCTGGTTGACCTTGACCAGAATCGAGTTCGCGCCGCCAAGCGAGATGCCCTTGGCTAGGCGCTCTGGGTTGGTAACGAAGAAGTCGTCGCCGACGATCTGCGTCTTCGTGCCTAGCTCGCGCGTGATGTGAGTCCAGCCCTCCCAGTCGTCTTCGTTGAGCGGGTCTTCGATGCTGACCAGCGGGTAGTTGGCGACGAGGTCTGCATAGTAAGCAGTCATCTCAAGTGCGGTCTTCGGCGCACCCTCAAAGGTGTACACGCCATCGCTGAAGAATTCGGATGCCGCAACGTCAAGCGCGAGCGCGATGTCTGTTCCGACGGTGTAGCCGGCCTTTTCGATCGCCTCGACGAGCAGGTCAAGTGCCGCGCGGTTGCTCTCAAGGTTAGGAGCGAATCCGCCTTCGTCGCCGAGTCCGGTCGACAGACCCTTGTCGTGCAGGATGCTCTTGAGCGCGTGATACGTCTCAACACCCCAGCGCAGACCCTCACTAAAGGTTTCTGCGCCGATCGGCAGAATCATGAATTCTTGAATGTCAACGTTGCTGTCAGCGTGCGAACCACCGTTGATGACGTTGAGCATCGGCACGGGCAGCACGTGAAAGTTTGGCCCGCCGAGATAGCGGTAGAGCGGGAGGTCGGCCGACTCTGCAGCGGCCTTAGCGACCGCTAGGCTCACGCCGAGAATCGCATTGGCGCCGAACTTCTTTTTGTTCTCTGTTCCGTCGAGCTTGATCAGCTCTGCGTCGATGAGGCGCTGATCGGTCGCCTCGAACCCTTCGATGGCCGGGCCAAGCACGTCGAGCACGGCGTCGACCGCCTTCTGCACACCCTTGCCGAGGTAGCGATCTTTGTCGCCATCGCGCAGTTCGTACGCCTCAAACGCGCCGGTGGATGCTCCGGACGGCACGGCCGCGCGGCTAACAGTTCCGTCGTCGAGAAGAACCTCGACCTCAACGGTCGGATTGCCTCGGGAGTCAAGAATTTCGCGAGCGCCAACTGCCTCGATTTCGGCCACGGGGTGTCTCCTAGTGTGTCTCTGATGGTGTCTTTGATGGTGGTAGTAAGTCGCGTGAAAGCTTACCCGCGCGCGAGAGGGGTCAAACTTCCGAGCCCCTCGGCCGTGACGTAGGCGTACTGGCTGAAGCCTTCGGCGACGAGCTGCTCGAACAGCGCCCTCGTGTTCTTAGGGCGCTTCTCGAGGCGCACGCGCATCCCCGTGGCGAGCAGGTCGTTCTTGATGGCGATGAGCTCTGCCGCGCCGATGTTCTCGTACACGAGCGCCGTCGCCGTGGCGCTCTCGGCAGGCAACTCGACGAGTTCGACGATGCGCTCGAAGCCGAGCGAGAATCCGACCGCCGGTACGTCTGTGCCGAGAAAGCGCCCGATCATTCCGTCGTAGCGACCGCCGCCGCCGAGTGAGTAGTCGACGCTGGGGTGTGCGACCTCGAAAATCGTGCCGGTGTAGTAGCCCATGCCGCGCACGAGGAAGGGATCGAAACGCAGGCTCCCTGCTGCGTCGCCCAGCGCCTCACCGATGGCGACGAGGTCGGCGATCGCCTCTGGGTCAACGCCGTTCGGAAGGTGCTTGCGAATCTCGGCTTCGCCGAATGGGAGGTACTCGCGCGTCATCGGCCGGCGCAAGAACTCCGTGAGCTTCGCCGTCTCGAAGCCCTTGCCTGCCAGCTCGGCCACGACACCCTCTTCGCCGATCTTGTCGAGCTTGTCGAGGGTGATCAGCACGGAGGCGTGCTCGGCAGGCTCGTAGCCGAACGCCCTGAGCATGCTGGCCAACAGGCGGCGGTCGTTGATGCGCACCTGGCAGCCATCGAGCTGCAGTTTCGTGAGGGCGTCGAGAGTCGCGGCGATCAGCTCGACTTCTGCGATGATGCCAGCCTCGCCAATCACGTCGATGTCGCACTGGACAAACTGGCGGTAGCGCCCCTTTTGCGGGCGCTCGGCTCGCCAGACCGGTGCGGCCTGAATGGCACGAAAGACGCTCGGCAGCTCGGCGCGGTGGCTCGCGTAGAAGCGCGCGAGCGGCACGGTGAGGTCGAACCGCAGGCCCATGTCGATGAGGTCAAGCGCCGTGTCGGCCGCCGCGAAGTCGTCTTTGCCGAGGCCGCGCTTGAGCACGCCGAAGGCCAGCTTCTCGTTGTCTCCGCCGAGTCCAGCGTTGAGGCGCGACGAGTCTTCGACCACGGGAGTCTCGATTTCGCTGAAACCGTGTGCACGGTAGGTGTCGACAATGAGGTCGAGCACGCGGTCGCGGTTGGCCTTCTCTGCG
>JANONY010000078.1:0-2144 GCA_031421055.1 Actinomycetes bacterium
CCGTCAATCGCGCCAGCCTCGTGTCGGTCCGCCGCGGGGCAGAATCCGCACTCACGGCGACACGACGAGGTGTCGTTGACCCGCTCGCCGTCCACCAGCGGCGCCATCACCGTCAAGGCCCGAGCCAAGGTTGCCACCAGCCGCGCGCAGCGCGCTGATGTGTTCGACGTGACGCACGGATCGACTGCGCCTCGTCATTGCCGGCCGCCAAGCCGCCGGCCCCCGGCTCGTCCGTGAGCTCCGTGCGGCGCGGCGGTCGCGACCGGCGAGGAACGAGCCGGCCAGTGTTCAGCCGGCGAGGAACGAGCCGCCATGCGCGGCCGGCGAGGAACGAGCCCCCGTGCGCGGTCGAAATGGCGACGATGGACGCGTTCGATGTTGACGGCGCCAAATCCGCAGCGTTCTGACGGCGGCGGATGCCGCTCGATCTCGACCGTCCGCGGCGCGACCAACCCCGCGACGTCGAGCGGCGATCGCCGTCGTTCGTCGGCGACCGCGTGACGGGGCGAGTGCCGTGGCTGTCAGCGACGCTTGAGCAATCAGAGCCTTTGATCGGCTATGAATCCAACCTAGCTCGAGTCATTTATACAACCGTGATGTCGTTGTCCTGTCTCGGGCCAGCCAATGGAAGGATCGCGCCCCGAGACCGGCTATCCCTCGTCGGTTGCACCTCTGCAGAGCCGACTGCGTTTCACCGGATGTTGTGGCTCAGCGCTGACGGACCGGTGGTTTTGGCGCGTCGGTCTTCTTCTGCCGGTAGGAGTCGCCCTCGATATCGACGACGTGGCAATGCTGGGCGAAACGGTCGACGGTCGCGTGGATGGAGCCCGCTCCGTCGAAGACGCCGCCCCACTGCTTGTATGCGAGGTTCGTCGTCATGATCGTCGAGGCCCGCTCATGCCGCTGCGAGACGATGTGAAAGAGGATGTCGGCGCTGCGTGCGTCGTGGGGCACGTAGCCGAGCTCGTCGAGGATCAGCAGATCGGGGCGCGTGTAGCGTTTCATCCGCCGCTCTTTTGCGAGCAGTCCGTCGTGTTTGGCGACGTCGGTAAGAGCTGCAGCGATGGTGGAGAAGCGCACGCGCTTGCCCCGCTGCAGCGCGAGGTGGCCCAGGTTCTGCGCGAGGGTCGTCTTGCCGAGCCCCGACGGTCCGCGCAGGAGGATGTTCTCGCCAGCATTGAGAAAGTCGAGCGTGACGAGGCGCTCGACGAGGTCGCGATCGATGGCCTTGGGCCACTCCCAATCGAATCTGTCGAGCGACTTCATCTTCCCCAGAGTGGCGACACGCTCGCGGCCCTCCAGGTTGCGACGCGCCCTCTCTGTAGCCACTGCGCGAACGAGCGCCTCGCAGACCTGCGTGGGCGACAGTCTGCGTTTGTGCATGTCGTCGAGAAGCGCGCGCAGCGCCTCCTTGCTGAGGCGAATGCCGATGGTGTGGAGCAGTTCAGCGACGTCGACGGGTTGGGTCATCGTAGTTCTCCAGGTTGTGCGGGGTGACATCACGATCGTCGACGTGGTTGGGCGGTGGCGATGATGGCGATGGGGGATTGCGGCTCCGCTTGATGTGGTCGCAGAGCGCGCGGAGTGCGGCGGGATCAACGAGGCCACGCTCGACAAACTCATCGACAGCGGCGGCGAACACCTCGTCGCCATAGTCGTCACGCGTGCTGGCCGCGCTGGCCACGGCGACGCGGGTGTTGCGTCCTTCCTCGAGCCATCGCTCGACAACGACGAGGAACGCGGGAGCGCGCTGGCAGAGTTGGTCGCGCTTGAATCCGTCTTTGGCGCGCCGCTTCAGCTCGACGAGCGCTCGTCGGTGTTCGGGATTCTCGATCGTCTGTCGGCGGCCGAACGAACGCGGGTGTCGCGCAACCAGCTCCGCGACGTCGATGAGCCGAACCTCGCGGTCGCAGGCAACGAGAGTCAGCGTCCTGCCGACGAGAGTGTGCGGGACCGAGTAGTCGTTGGTGTCGAAGCGGACGAACGCAGTCTTGTCGACGACGACCGTCCGCTGCTCGTCGGTGTGAGGCAAGTGCTCGGGCAAGCGCAGCAGCCGCGGTCGCTCTTCGTCGAGGCAGTCGCGCACGGTCCGCCCTGGGAAGGTTGGGTGCGGGCGCTCAAGGGCCACGCCTGTGCAGAATTGC
>JANONY010000079.1:0-8218 GCA_031421055.1 Actinomycetes bacterium
AGCGCGAATGTCGCGAGTGCGGAGCGCCAGCGCGGGCGCGCGCTAACAGGGGAAAGAAGCTGCGTCATGAGGGGTCCTTGTAGTCGGGAAGAGAGGGGCTATCTCAGTGAATTCTGAGGCAATTTCCTTCGTGACGCAAGCTCAAAACGAGGTATGACGAATTGCGGCTGCTGGCGGAAGATCGCAATCAGTCGCAGGAACTCCACGTAAAGCCACACGATGGTCAGCACCAAGTCGAAGGCGGCCGCTTAAGAACAGGGCTAGCTTTGAGAAAGCTGATCTACTCGAGCAAGTGACGCAAGCTCACAACAACTTATAACGAATTGTGGCTCGCCGCGCAATCCACCAGGCGAGCCACGAACACGCACCCAAAAGCACCCCCATGATTGCCAGTGCAGGCAGCATTCCGCCGTACTCGGCGAACACTCCGCGCAACGCGACGCCGGCCGCCAGCACGACGATGCCGAGCAGCAATGTGACCGCCGGGCGGTGCCTGACGAGCAGCCATGCCGTGAACGGCACGGCAAGCAGACCTACCATCGCTGGGCCCGCGAGCAGAATCCAGACGGCCGCGAGGCTGGGAAGTACGGCCCAGATGCGGCGCCATCCGGCGGCGGGCAGAATCCACCATCCGACCACATGGGCCAGTGTGCCGAGCGCCAGGGGCAAGCCGAAGTTTGCGTTGCCACCCTGCAGCCCGATGGCTCCGGAAACGATTAGTGCGAGGCCGCCAAGATATCGGTCGTGGTAGGTGCCCCAGCGCAGCGGGAATGAGCGGGTTGGCTCGACGAAGCCCGTCACTTGACGAAGAGCACTACGGCGATTCCGGCGAGGAGGATCCCGACGCCGATGCAGCCGAATATCCAGCCGAATGTCGCGAGCGGTGACAATTGAGTGCGCTTGCCGCGAGCTGGCGCCTCGCCCTCGGGATGCTCGACCGGAACGCCACACTGCACGCAGAATTTCCACTCTGAGCGCAGCTCGGTGTCGCAAGCCCAGCACGTCGTCATGCTCAGCATCCTATTCGCGTAGCGTTGTGTCGTGACTAGCCCCACTGAGACGATCTCGGCCTCGCCTCATCCGCTCGTGATCGGTCATCGCGGTGCGAGCGGCTATCGGCCGGAACATACGGCGTCTGCCTACGAACTCGCGTTCGCCCTCGGAGCTGACGCCGTCGAACCCGACATCGTGGCGACGAAGGACGGCGTTCTAGTGCTGCGGCACGAGAATGAGATTTCAGGCACCACGGATGTCGCGGCCCACCCAGAATTCGCCAATCGAAAGACCACCAAGGTCATTGATGGTCAATCGTTCAGCGGCTGGTTCACCGAGGATTTCACGTGGAAAGAGCTATCCACCCTGCGCGCAATCGAGCGCTTGCCGCACCTGAGGCAACCCTCGACGAGCTTCAACGGACACGAGCGCATTCTGCGACTCAGCGACCTCATCCGCATAATCGTCGTTGCGTCAGCGCGCGCGGGGCGCGAGTTGGTGATGGTGGCCGAAATCAAGCACGCTACCTATTTTGCGTCGATCGGTTTGCCGCTCGACGAGCTGTTCGCTGACGCGATCACGCCGTGGGCAACACCAACCAATCTGATCGTCGAGGCGTTCGAAGAGTCGGTGCTGCTCAAGATTCGCGAACGCGGGGTGCCAGGCAAGCTCGTGTTTCTCGCCGAAAGAATGGGAGCACCGGCCGACCTCGCGGCCGGGAGCGGCGTGCAGGCGCGCAGCTATGCCGACCACCTCACCGACCAAGGTCTTGCGCAACTCGCCACCGAGGTCGACGGCGTAAGCGTCGATAAGCGACTCATCGTGTCGGGAAGCGGAGAAGGCGTCTCCGATCTCGTCGGCCGAATACACGCGGCGGGGCTTCTCGCCTTCGCGTGGACCCTGAGGGCAGAAAACAAGTTTTTGGCCAAGCGCTTTCGACGGGGTAGCACCCCCTCTGACTTCGGCGACTGGCGGGGGGAGTTCCAGCTCATTCTCGGCACCGGCATCGACGGTGTGTTCACCGACCAGCCCGACCTTGCTGTCGCCGCTCGAGGGGTCGGTAGCTCGACCTAGAATTGGTACGACATGACGTTCGTCCTCGATCCCTTCGACTCGCCAGAGCCTCCGCCTGGCGGCCGGCTCGATGAGTCGATTCTGGCGGGACTCAACCCCCGACAGCGCGAGGCGGTCGAGTATCGAGGCCCGAGCCTGCTCATCGTCGCTGGCGCAGGTTCTGGCAAGACGAGCGTGCTCACTCGCCGCATCGCCGGTTTGCTGCAGAGCAAAGAGGCCTGGCCGAGTCAAATTCTTGCCATCACTTTCACCAACAAAGCGGCGGCCGAGATGCGGGAGCGCGTCACTGCGCTGGTGGGGCAACAGGCCGAGGGCATGTGGATCTCGACTTTCCACTCGGCGTGCGTGCGCATCCTGCGCCGCGAGGCCGAGGTTTTCGGGTTCCCCAAAAGCTTCACCATCTACGACTCCGCTGACTCGAAAGCGCTCATCAAGCGCATCATCAAAGAACTCGACGCCGACACCTTCGGCTTCACGGTGAGCGGCACCGCCGGGCGCATCTCAAAACTCAAGAATGAGCTGACCGATGTTGACGCCTTCGCGAGAAGCGCCAACATGAGCGACCCGGCCGAGCGCGTCTTTCTCGAGATATTTCGGGAGTACACGCGTTCGCTGACCCGCGCGAATTCATTCGACTTTGACGACCTCATCGGGCAGACCGTTTACCTGTTTCGCGCGTTTCCGCACGTGGCCGCGCTCTACCAACGGCGCTTTCGGCACATCCTCGTCGACGAATACCAAGACACCAACCACGCGCAATACGCCCTCATTCGTGAGCTAACCAAAGCGCCGCGCATGAGCGATCTGCCTCAAGACCTCGCTGCCCGAGGCGAAATCGGGCCGGCATCCCTGACGGTGGTCGGCGACAGCGACCAGTCGATCTACGCCTTTCGCGGCGCAGACATTCGCAACATTGTTGAATTCGAGCGAGACTTTCCGCGCTCGAAGGTCGTGCTGCTCGAGCAGAACTACCGCTCGACGCAGCGCATTCTCGATGCGGCCAACGCCGTCATCTCGAACAACTTCGACCGCAAAGACAAGAAGCTCTTCACCGACATCGGCGAGGGCGAAAAGATCATCGGGTTCACCGGCTACAGCGGTCACGACGAAGCCCAGTTCGTTGCGGATGAGGTGACCCGCCTGCACGACGAGGGCGTCGGCTACAAAGAGATGGCGGTCTTCTATCGCACGAATGCCCAGACCCGCGCTCTCGAAGAGATCTTTATCCGGTCAGCGCTGCCGTACCGGGTATTGGGCGGCACCAAGTTCTACGAACGTGCGGAAATCAAAGACGCGTTCGGTTACCTCATCACCGTCGCGAATCCGGCAGACCCCCTCGCGCTGCGACGCATCATGAACACGCCAAAGCGCGGTATCGGGGCTGCGAGCGAGGCCGCGCTTCAGGGGTACGCTGACCGCAACGACCTGACCCTGCGCGAAGCGATGCGGCACGTTGTCGAACTCGGCCTCGGCCCGAAGATCACGGCGGCTGTCACCGAACTCGTGACCCTGTTAGACGACGTTGGCAAGACGGCGCTCACGGCGAAAGTGCCCGACGTGCTGCTAGCGCTGCTGCAACGCTCCGGTTACGTCGAGGCGTTGCGCGCGTCAAAAGATCCACAGGATGAGGCGCGCGCCGAAAACGTCGAAGAACTCGTTGCGCAGACGAAGGAGTACCAGCGCAACAACCCAGAGGGCACGCTGCTCGACTTTCTCACCGAGGTCTCGCTCGTGGCTGCGGCCGACGACCTCGACGACTCGAGCGGCACCATCTCACTCATGACACTCCACACCGCAAAGGGACTTGAGTACGACGCGGTGTTTCTCACCGGCGTCGAAGAAGACCTTCTGCCGCACCGTATCTCGGCGAACGAGCCGGGTGGCCCGGCCGAAGAGCGACGACTGTTTTACGTCGGCATCACCCGCGCGAAGAAGTACCTATTTCTCAGTCTCGCCATGACCCGCGCGCAGTACGGCGAGGTTGGCGTCGCGATGCCGAGTCGCTTTCTGCAAGAGATTCCCGGTGACCTCATCGACTGGCGTCAATCGCCGGGCATGGCAAACAGCTACGGTGGCGCGTACCCGCGCGCGATCAACGCCAGGCGCGAGCGCCCCTCGGTCGGCTACGAGAAGTTCGAGCTCGGCCCAGCGTTGACCAAAGTCAAGACGGAATGGACCAGCCAGGTGACCGGGGTGGTGCGCGACAACGGCGACCTGACGTTGGAGGCGGGGGATCGAATCCGACACCTTGACTTCGGCGACGGGCGGGTCACGTCTGTCAGCGGCGAGGGAGCTAAGCGGGTCGCGGAGGTGCAGTTTGACACTGCAGGGCGCAAGCGGCTACTGATCAAGATCGCTCCGATCGAAAGAATCTAGCAAGTGCACCGTGTCCCCGTTTCGTAGGACAGAGCTGCACCCATGTTTGGGGAGGGTCCGTCCGCTAGTGCAGGGCTAGCATCGAACCCACACGAGGGAATGATTTCGTCGGGCGGACAACGGCAGCCACATGCTGCCGGTACGGTCTGCTCACCGATCTCGATCCACTGACGGTGAAGGTTGAACGCCCATGGTCATCGACAAATTTACCGAAACTGTGATGCGACGCACTGCCGCTGCCGTGGTGGTTGTCACGACTCTTACAAGTCTGGCCGGTTGCGCAGGGGCGGCGCCCGGCATCCAAGGCGACTACCCAGATCTCACGCTAGCCGAAACGAAGTCGCCGGCACAGCTACTGCGCAACGAGGCGGCCGACCGCCTGCCAGCCAGTGTCATCGACGAGAAGATCGAGTCGGAAGATGTTTCGGTTGCGTGTCTCTCGATCACTGACGACCCTGGCGGACTTATTCGGTCGTGGCACTCGAGCATTGACGTGACTATCCTCGACGACACCGATGTCGACGTTGCGGGGCTGGTCAACGACCTCAGCGATTCGTTCACCGAGGAGGGCTGGGTTGCCCGCCCGCTGGGTGGCAGCGCCACCGTTACGAGCAAATTGCTCGAGAGCGCAGGTGCTTCGCAAACGGACATTCAGATCACCGGACTCAAGCCAGACCCTAACCGGGCCTCGACGAGCCTCGAAGAAATTGTCGAGCAAGTGACCGTAAAGATCCAAGTGCACGGTCCCTGTGTTCGCACGGACGGCCCAGATTCCACCGAAGTCGTGGCACTCGAGAAGTAGCTCCTCGGCGCACGAGTTGCCCGGCTAGCGCGCTCACTTCAACTGTTCACCCACCGGACACCGCCGCGCCCAGTGGCGTCAGTACAGTCCGGGCATGCTCGCTCGCCTTGCCGTTGCCACTTCCCTGCTACTTGTTGTCGCTTCGTGCGCCACGGGGCCCGCTGCTGTAACGCTCATGGACACCAAGGCGTCAGTGCAACTGCTGCGCAACGAGGCGCGGTATCGCTTGCCCGACCTGATGATCAAGACGGACTCTGAAACTTCAGACGTTTCGGTCGCCTGCGACGCCGAACCTCAGGGGCTCATGCGCTACTGGCAGTCGAGCACAATCGCCCTCATGAACAACTCGTTTGCGCCACGAGCGGTCAGTGTCGCCGATAGCCTCGTCGCGAGTTTCACTAAGCAAGGATGGGTGGCAGCGCGCACCGAAGAACCCGGCTTCGTGCACACAGAGCTAACTAGAGCAGGGTCGTTCGCTGTGATGACGATCGAGGCAGTGCTCAAGTCGGACGGTGTGCGGGCGCACGTGCGGATCGTTGCCAACGGCCCCTGCGTTCACACCGAGGGAAGAGACTCTGCCGAGGTCGAATTGCTCGAGCGGGAGTATTAGGGGCAATTCGCGTCTCACGGGCCTGACCCCTCGCACTGGGTGCGGCGCAGAGTGCCGCGCCGCGGTAGATTCGGCACTCAAGGCACCGAAGTCGGGGAGTGTGTATCAAAACATGAATGACAAAAGCTATAAGCGGATGGCGTCGGCAGTGCTCGCAGTGTTCTTGCTCAGCTCCTGCAGTACAGGTCAAGCATCGCTCGGGACCGAGACTCTCGCAGAGACAAAATCTCCTGTGCAGCTGCTCAGAAATGCCGCTGCGCAACGTGTCGACGAAGCCGTCGTTGCCGAGGTGCGACCTGGCGCAGATGGCTCAGTCGCCTGCCTCGACGAAAAGGAAAACCCGGGCGGCTTGGTGAGGCAGTGGATTTCTAGTGTTGAGCTGGCGCTTGTCGAGGGCTCGGACTTGACGGCGATCTCGAACCAACTCATCGAGAGCTTCGTCACCGACGGTTGGGAACGCCGCGACCCGAGTTCGGGGGAATCCTTTGCCCTCACCATTCTGTCGACCGACGATTCGGTCGCCCAAGTGCAGATAGAGGCATCGGCCGAGTCCGAGGGGGGACTCGTGAGAATCACGTCGACGGGGCCGTGCGTCACAACGGCTGGGCCAGACTCAGACGAAGTGCGCACGCTCGAAGATTCTCGTTAGATGGCAGGGTGGGCCCGAGTCCGGGCCCGCCGGTCGTACGCCCAAAGCCGTCGACGTTCCGACAGCCGCGTTCGATGCAGCGTCTAGCACCACGCAGCGGCGGCTAGGCCTTTACTTTTGCCGGCGCGGACTCGACCATGGCCTCGATGCGTGCTGGGGAGAGTGCATGGTGAATGGCGAGCATGCTCGCCCCCAGCACGCCCCCATCAGCCCCGGCCTTCGACTGAGTGATCTGGAGGTGCTCCGTCGCGAGCGGTATCGAGCGCGCGTAAACGATCTCTCTCACTCCGGCGATGAGGTGCTCTCCGGCTTGGGCGAGCGAGCCACCCATGACGATCACCGACGGGTTGATCAGGCTCACGCACGTGGTCAGCACTTCGCCGATGTCACGACCGGCTTGCCGCATGGCTTGAATGGCCTGAATGTTGCCCATTTGCACGAGCTCGGCGACATCGCTCGCGGTCTCTGCCGCTATGCCTTGCTCTCGAAGCGTCCTCGCTATTGCTGGCCCGGCGGCGAGAGCTTCGAGACAGCCGAAGTTGCCGCACTTGCACGCGACGTCGTCTCCGCGAACGATGTGTACGTGCCCAATGTCGCCAGCGGTGCCCTGCGCTCCGCGTTGAAGGTAGCCGCCAGAGATGACGCCAGAGCCGATGCCGGTAGCTACCTTGACGAAGAGCAGATGGTTCGTGTCTGGCCAGGCGAACTCGCGTTCACCGAGGGCCATAATGTTGACGTCGTTGTCAACGAGCACTGGCGCAGCGAAGGTGCTCTGCAACCACCCTGGAACGTCGAATCGATTCCACCCTGGCATGATCGGCGGGTTGATCGGGAGCCCGCTCTCGAACTCGACCGGTCCTGGGAGGCCAACGCCGATGGCGAGCACATCGCTCATCGGGCGGCCGACTTCGGCGAGCAGTTCGAGCCCGAGTTCTGCGACGCGGCTGAGGATGATCTCTGGTCCATCGGCGATGTCGATCGTCTCGAGGCGGCTGGCAAGTATTCGACCGGTGAGATCGCTTGCGCCGATTCGCAGGTGCGAGGCGCCGAGATCCACTCCCATCACGATCTTGCCAGACGAGGCGATCGCGAACTGAGTAGACGGCCTTCCGCCCGTTGACACCGCTTCGCCAACCGGTGCGACCAGCCCAAGCTCCATGAGAGTGTCGATGCGCGCGGCAACAGTCGAGCGCGCGAGCCCCGTCATCGCGGCGAGTTCGGTGCGGGTACGCGGCAGGCCGTCACGCAGCAGTTGGAACAGTTCACTGACAACGGAGGGCCCGAGGGGGTTGACATGACTTATGACGCTCACATGCCAGATACAATCACACTTTCGCCTAAAGTGCGTGGTCTATCGGCAGATCTCTCCGCACGAGGCCAAGCGCTGCCCCCCTCGCGCGAGGGCTGAGCGGCTAGCGACGTGCGGGTAGTGCATCGCGATTCACCTGTACCCGAATTGGGGCTATCTGCAGTGAGATGCCACTGATATCGTTGCGAAAAGGTAGAAAACCGATGAAGTCAGCTGCATCGGCGCGACCGACGATCACCCGATAGCGAGGCAATTCATGGCTTCCGTGCGCGCGGTTCGACACAGTGCCGCGGCACTTGCGGCCTGCATGCTACTCACCGCCTGCTCGGCCGAAAGCTCGGCGAGCAGCCCGGCGCTGTCGCTCGCTGAGGCAAAATCCAGCGTGCAACTGCTTCGCAATGTCGC
>JANONY010000080.1:0-4230 GCA_031421055.1 Actinomycetes bacterium
GTGAGCGAGTCTTCGTCGTCGACGACGACCGCGCGAATCGGTGAACCGTCGGCGCGGGTGATTCGCGGTTGGGCCGCTGCTGAGCCGGTGTGTCGCGATTCGCTGTCGATGCTCATGACTCCAGTATCCGCACGAAGCTATGTGATTCCTATGAACCCACTCTCTGCAGACGTGCGAGATCCACACCCACTCGCGGCGCGCCACCGTGCGGATCTCGCCACTCACACGGGCGAGAATGGAGGGGTGACCCCCGACCAGCCGACGCTCTCGCTGTGGGAGAAGCCGTCGGTGCCGCACACTCAACGCATTCTGGCCGACTCGAACGATCGAGTCGCCTGGCTTCGAGCGAGGTCAGCGGGAGTGACGGCGACAGATGTCGCCCGCCTCTCGAGCACAAAGTCGCTGCAGGCTGTGGCCCTCGACAAACTGCTCGGCAGCGGATTCGGCGGCAACGCCTACACCGACCACGGACGCGCCCGCGAACCAGAGATCGCTCGCTGGGTTCGGGCGCAGCACGGCATCGAGCCGAGCTCCGCCCTATTTCACGCCGACGGCGAGCGCGCGCATCTTGCAACCCCCGACGGTGTTGGGCACGTGAGTGGGGCACTCGTGCTCGCTGAAATCAAGACGACGAGTTCGAGTTGGCGCAGCATCCCGCGCTCGTATCTTCGTCAGGTGTGGTGGCAGCAGTACGTGCTCGGCGCCGAGCGCACCCTGCTCGTCTGGGAGCAGCATGACGACTTCGTGCCCGTGGATGCCGAACCGCAGTGCCGCTGGATCGAGCGCGACGACAATGAGATTCACATTCTCGTCGGGCTGGCGAACCAGCTGCTTGGGCTTATGAAGCGCCCTGCACCTTCGTAGGAGCGAACGGCCCGCGCAGCACCGCCCACTGCAGCAGCATGATCGTTGATGTAGGCGGGATAGCGACACTGGCTGGTCAGCGGAACGGTGCGCTGTTCGAGGTTGAAGAGCAAGATCGTTGCGCCGTTGCCTCGGTCGTAGCTCTCGCGTGACTGGGTGCTCCACGCGCCGTCGGCGCCGAGGTAGTCGAAGGTTGTAGTGTGCAGCCGATACCAGTTATCGCTGAGCAAGGTCACATCTCGCACCCGCACCCGCGGATTGCTGGTTGGTGGATTCTCGGCAGGCACACAGCCACGATAGCTGGCACGGCACCATAGTTTGCAGCGCAGTGACACGGTCGTAACAACGCCGAATCATTGAACCCCTTAGCTGGGGTAGACGGCGGGGAGGCCACCGAATGAGCATGATGCGAGCCATTGTCATTGACGAAACCGGCGCGCCGAGCGTGCTTCGTGCCGTAGACGTTGAGCGGCCAGGGGTCGCGAACTCAGAGTTTCTGGTCAAGGTCGTCGCGGCAGGCATCAACCCGATTGACGCGAAAACGCGCGCCGGCCGAGGGGTCTCTGCGCTGCTGACGTATCCCGCGATTCTCGGCAACGACTTCAGTGGCATCGTGGTGTCGTCGCCCTACGAGGGGCATCCGATCAAGCCGGGCGACGAGGTCTACGGCATGGCCCCCGTGCCCCGGCAGGGCGGGACCTACGCCGAGTACGTCGCGGTGCCCGCTATCAGTCTCGCCCGCAAGCCAACGGCGCTATCGCACGTCGAGGCCGCGGCCGTGCCGCTCGCCGCGCTCACGGCGTGGGGCATGGTGGTCGAGCTTGCCAAAGCACACGAGGGCCAGCGGATGCTGATCCACGCCGGAGCAGGCGGCGTCGGCCACTTCGCCGTGCAATTCGCCCGCTTCTTCGGAGCCGTCGTCACCGCGACCGGCTCGACGCGCAACCTCGGCTGGCTCACCGAGCTCGGTGCCAACGAGGCGATCGACTACACGACCACGCGCTTCGAAGACGTTGCCTCGAACATGGATGTGGTGATCGACCTGATCGGCAACGTGCACGATGAGACCGGTACGCGCTCACTCGCGACGCTGCGACCTGGCGGACTCATCGTCAACGCCCCAACCGGCTCGTGGCCTACCTTCATCGACGACGCGACGGCAGCGGGCGTGCGCGCCACGCACTACAAAGTCTCTGCCGACGGCTCTACTCTCGCCGTGATCTCGCGCTTGCTCGAGTCTGGTGACGTTCGGGTTTACGTCGACCAGGTCTTCGACCTCGAGAACGCCGCGGCAGCGCACGAAGCCCTCGAGATGGGTCACACTCGCGGCAAACTCGTGCTCAAGGTGAGCGACTACTAGCTCCTCACCAATCGAGTCGTCACTTTGTGCGACTTGCCGCGCTCTCAAGGCGCACAAACTGACGACTCGTGCGGCTAGAGCGCCAGTTCTCGCACGAAGTCGTCTTCCCAGTGGTCGCCGAGTAAGAACTTCTTCGTGCCGACCTGCTCGAATCCGTGTTTCGCGTAGAACGAGTTGGCGCGGGCGTTGAGCTCGTTGACTCCGAGCCATACGCCGGCCGCGCCGCGCGAGCGTGCGAGTTCGATGGTCGCGAGCATCAGGCGCGCGGCGGTGCCTGCGCCGTGGTCGGCGGCGCGAACGTAGCACTTGCTCAGCTCGACGGTTGGGTGATGGGTGATGGCTGCTGCAACATCCGAATCATGCGGCTCTTCAAAAATGAGCATGGTGTAGCCAGCGAAATCATCGGCCACGAGAATCGCGCGGGTGGGGTCAGCGAGATACGAAGCGAAGTGCGCCTCGCTCAGGTGCGTGTCGATGAAGTGCCGGATCGATTCGGCCGTGTTGCCGGGCGGGCACGCGAGCGGAAAGGTCTCGGCGGCAAGCTCGGCGAGAGCCGCGGCGTCGGCGGGTGTGGCGAGGCGAATCACAGGGACCTCCGGCGTGCAGAAGAGGGGGCTCGCAACTGCGAACCCCCTCATTCCTACTTGAGCTGCCCGCTGAAAGCGGCGGCGTGTACGCCGCTTTCAGCGCACGATGCGCCGCAGGAGCGGCGGCGCACTAAATGGAGTTGACGTCGACCGGGATGCCCGGGCCGAAGGTCGTCGAAACGGTCGCCTTGGTGATGTAGCGGCCCTTCGAGCTCGACGGCTTGGAGCGCACGATCTCATCGAGAGCTGCCTTGATGTTCTCGCCCAGCTGCTCTTCGGTGAACGATGCCTTGCCCGCGACGAAGTGCACGTTGCTGTGCTTGTCGACGCGGAACTCGATCTTTCCACCCTTGATGTCGCTGACCGCTTTTGCGGTGTCCATCGTGACGGTTCCGGTCTTCGGGTTCGGCATGAGGCCGCGCGGGCCGAGTACCTTACCGAGACGGCCAACCTGGCCCATGAGCTCTGGGGTCGAGACGGCGGAGTCGAAGGCGGTGTAGCCCGCGGCGACTTTCTCGATGAGCTCGACGCCACCAACCTCGTCTGCACCTGCTGCGATGGCAGCTTCTGCGGCGGGGCCGGTTGCGAACACGATGACGCGGGCGACCTTGCCAGTGCCGTGCGGAAGAATGACGGTTCCACGAACCATCTGGTCGGCCTTACGCGGGTCGACGCCGAGCTTGAGGGCGACCTCAATCGTGGAGTCGAACTTTGCAGAGCCGGTCACGCGCGCGACATTGACTGCCTCGCTCGGAGTGTAGAACTTGCCCTCTTCGATCTTCTCGAGAGCAGCCCTATATGCCTTGGAGTTTTTAGCCATTATGCGTCCACCGTGATTCCCATGGAGCGAGCGGTGCCCGCGATGATCTTCATTGCACCCTCAATGTCGTTGGCGTTGAGGTCGACCATCTTCTGCTCGGCGATGGAGCGAACCTGGTCTTTGGTGAGACGAGCGACCTTGACGGTGTGCGGAGTTCCTGAACCCTTTGCGACGCCGGCGGCCTTCTTGATGAGCTCTGCGGCCGGCGGGGTCTTGAGAATGAACGTGAACGAACGGTCTTCGTAGACGGTGATTTCCACCGGAATAACGTTGCCGCGCTGGGTTTCTGTCGCCGCGTTGTATGCCTTGCAGAACTCCATGATGTTGACGCCGTGCTGTCCAAGCGCCGGCCCGATGGGCGGTGCTGGGTTGGCGGCGCCGGCCTGGATCTGAAGCTTAATCAGACCTGTGACCTTCTTTTTCGATGCCATTTACTTCTCTTCTCTTCGTGCCGCCCGAGGGCGACGCTCCCGTCATCCGGATTGGATGCGGTGGACAGTTGCGCGCGCACGAAAGCGCACAGACAACCTGTCAAGGTTACACGACTACGGCGTGGTCACGACGTCCACACCGAATCGGGCCGCGGCAGCCGCGAGCCG
>JANONY010000081.1:0-11553 GCA_031421055.1 Actinomycetes bacterium
GCTGGTTCCATGCGACGGACAGCGATGAGCCTTCGACGATCTCCGACTGCGGCCCCGGAGGGGCGCAGGCAGAGAGGACGAGAGCACTAGCAGCGACCGTTGCAGCAATGGCCGCGAATCGTCTTATTCTCATATTTCCTCCTGTGCGAGATGAGCGAACGACTTGGCACAAACATCCAAAGCCACCCGCTTGATATTGACACCCTAAAAGGGGGATGAGCCCCCGTGCAAACCTTAGGGTCAAACGTTACACAGTGGTAACGAATTCGTCAGTTATTTGCGCTTGATGGCGACAAAGTGCGTGAGGTGGGCGAAGTACGCACCAATACTGTGTTTTGCGCCGACTTTGTGCTGCGATCGCTTCGTGGCCCATCGACAGAGCTGTCTACCCCGGTGACCGCGACATAGACTTAAAGCGTGAGCAGTACACGCACGCTGAACCGTGCCACAGGGACCCTGATATTCGATGGCGATTGTGGATTCTGTACAACTTCTGTGCGCTGGCTCGAGAAACATTTGTCGGAATATCCAATCGCCGTTCCATTCCAGTGGGCAGACCTCGAGGGTCTCGGAGTGACCGAGGCCGAGGCACGCGATCGCGTCTGGTTCGTGGTTGGTGGTCGGCGGTTTGGCGGACACCGCGCCGTATCCGCCCTCTTGCGTCGCCAGTCACACATCGGCTGGCGTTTTCTCGGGCACCTGCTCGTCGCGCCGGGCTTTAGTCTCATCGCCGCGGGCGGGTACGCGCTCGTGGCTCGCTACCGCTACAAGCTGCCTGGCGGCACTCCAGCCTGCAAGATGCCGCGGCGTTGACCGCGCTCGAACCGCCCATCGTGGGGCGCCGACGCATTGGCGCCGAGATTCTCATTGTGCTCGGCCTCTCGCTCGGGGCGAGCGCCGTGTACTCGGTGGTGGCGCTGATCAACCGCCTCACTCGCGAAGAGTCGCTCTCGCAGCAGACGGCGACGCTCAACCAGTCACTGAGTTCGCGCGAGGTGTTCGACCTCATCTACCAATTGCTTGCCGTGTTCTTCGACCTTGTGCCGGTTGCACTCGTGGTGTACCTGCTGTGGCAAAGCGCCGCGCCACACCTCGGCCGCCTCGGAGTGCGCTTCGATCGGCCCATTCGCGACACGGGGCTCGGCCTCGCCTTGGCTCTCGTCGTCGGCATACCCGGGCTTGCGTTCTACTTTCTCGTGCGCGCGATTGGTCTCGGGGTCACTGTGGTACCCACCGGCCTCGATGACTACTGGTGGACGATCCCCGTTCTGCTGCTTTCGGCGATGCGCGCGGCCGTGGTTGAAGAGTTCATCGCGCTCGGGTACCTGTTCGCGCGCCTTGCCGAACTCGGGTGGGGGCGCTGGCGCATCATCATCGCATCCGCCGTGTTTCGTGGCAGCTACCACCTGTACCAGGGGTTCGGCGCATTCGTTGCGAACGCGGCGATGGGCGTGCTCTTCGGCTGGCTGTACACGAAGTACGGCCGACTGCTGCCGCTCGTGGTGACGCACTTCGCCCTCGACGCCGCGGTGTTCGTCGGCTACCCCTGGGCCGCCGCAACCTTCCCTGCACTGTTCGGTCTCTGACCCACGCCCTTCCCGCTAGTCGGCGAACGCCTCATCGCGCGCCGCAGGCGCGGTAGCAAGCACTGCGGGACGCCGGTTGCGGTGTTGCCGACCTAGTCGGCGAACGCCTCGACCGGCGGGCACGCGCAGAACAGGTTGCGGTCGCCCCAGGCCTGGTCGATGCGGCGCACCGGGGGCCAGTACTTCGAGCGAACGAGCGCGGAGACCGGGTACACCGCCTTCTCGCGCGAATATGCGTGCTCCCACTCGCCGACGATGACGGCCTCCGCCGTGTGCGGGGCGCCGACCAGTGGATTGTCGTCGGTGGGCCAGCGACCGCTCGCCACCTCATCCGCTTCGAGTTTGATCGCGATCATCGCGTCGATGAAGCGGTCGATCTCGACCAGGTCTTCGCTCTCGGTCGGCTCGACCATGAGCGTGCCAGCAACCGGAAACGAGAGCGTCGGCGCGTGGAATCCGTAGTCGATCAGGCGCTTAGCGACGTCATCGTTCGAGATGCCGGTGGCCTCTTTCAAAGGCCGCAGATCGAGGATGCACTCGTGCGCAACGAGACCGTTCTCGCCCGAGTAGAGCACCGGGTAGTGGTCGCGCAGGCGGGCGGCGACGTAGTTCGCCGCAAGCACCGCGGCACCCGTCGCAGCCTTGAGCCCCTCGGCGCCCATCATGCGCACGTAGGCCCACGAGATGGGCAAAATGCTCGGGCTGCCGTACTTCGCGGCACTGACGATGTACGGGTCATCGAAGTGCGTCGTTCCCGGCGCGCCTGGCAGGAATGGCGCGAGGTGCGCCTTCGCCGCCACTGGGCCGACGCCTGGACCGCCACCGCCGTGCGGGATGCAGAAGGTCTTGTGCAGGTTGAGGTGCGAAACATCGCCGCCAAAGTCGCCATAGCGCGCGTACCCGAGCAGGGCGTTGAGGTTGGCGCCGTCGACGTAGACCTGTCCCCCGGTGGCGTGCACAGCATCCGTGATCGACCGCACCTCGTGCTCATACACGCCGTGCGTGCTCGGGTAGGTGATCATGAGAGCCGCGATCGTTTCGGCATGCGCGGAGATCTTCGCGCGAAGGTCGTCAAGGTCTACATTGCCGAGGTCGTCACACGCGACGACGACGACCGACATACCGGCGAGCACGGCGCTGGCCGCGTTGGTGCCGTGAGCAGACGATGGGATGAGGCACACCGTGCGCTGCGCATCGCCATTGGCGAGATGGAACCCTCGAATCGCGAGCAACCCGGCCAGTTCGCCTTGGCTGCCCGCATTGGGCTGCAGCGATACAGAGTCGTAGCCGGTGACTTCGGCGAGCCAGCCCTCGAGCTGGCCGATGAGCTCGCGGTAGCCGACGGTGTCTTCGTCGGGTGCGAACGGGTGAATGTTTGCGAACTCGGGCCAGGTCACCGCCTCCATCTCACTTGCCGCGTTGAGCTTCATCGTGCACGAGCCGAGCGGGATCATGCCGCGGTCGAGCGCGTAGTCCTTATCGGCGAGGTACTTGAGGTAGCGCATCATGCTCGTCTCCGAGCGGTGCGTGTTGAAGACCGGATGCGTGAGGTAGACCGACTCGCGTTGCAGCTCGATCGGCAGCGCCGAGTTGCCCACTTTTGTGGCTGAGGTCTGGGCGGAAGCCGCAGAAGTGGGCAACTCGGGGTCGTGCGGGAGGCCGAAGGCCCCGGCCAGCCCGACGATTGGGTCGAAAGCGGAGGCTTCATCGAAACTCAAGCGCACGGTGTCGGAGTCCACCTCAAAGAGGTTGACGTTGGCGGCACGAGCCGCAGCGACAAGCTCGGCGGCGCGGCCGGGTGCGGCCACCGTGAGGGTGTCGAAGTAGCTGTCGCCCACGTCGTATCCGCCAGCCGTCAGCAGCGCGGCGAACGACCGGGTCGTGTCGTGCACCCGCCGGGCAATTGTCTTGAGCCCCTGCGGCCCGTGGTACACCGCGTACATGCCGGCCATCACCGCGAGCAAGACCTGCGCGGTACAGATGTTCGACGTGGCCTTCTCGCGACGGATGTGCTGCTCGCGCGTCTGCAGCGAGAGGCGGTAGGCGGGGTGGCCGGCCGCATCCTGCGATACGCCGACTAAGCGTCCAGGCAGCTGCCGCTCTAGGCCTGCGCGCACGGCCATGTAGCCGGCGTGGGGTCCGCCGAATCCCATGGGAACGCCGAAGCGCTGGGTGGTGCCAACCGCAACATCGGCGCCGAGTTCGCCCGGAGACTTCAACAGGGTGAGCGCGAGCAGGTCGGCCGCGACGACCGCGACCCCGCCCTGCGCTTGCACGCGCGCGATCAGGTGCGCCGGGTCCCACACCGACCCGCTGGCGCCTGGGTACTGAATGAACGCGCCGAAAACGTCGTGGTCATCTGATTGCGCACTGGAGTCGTCCGACTCGTAGCCCATCGCGATCGCCTCGAACGGCACCTCTCGCAGCTCGATGCCGACCGCCTCGGCACGGTTGCGCAGCAGCGCCTTCGTCTGCGGAAACGTGTCGGCGTCGACCAGAAATACGTTCGACGTCGAGCCAGAAACCCGGCGCGCGAGCAGCATGCCCTCCACGACGGCAGTGGCCTCATCGAGCATCGAGGCGTTCGCGGTCGCGAGACCGGTGAGGTCGCTGACCATGGTCTGAAAGTTGATGAGCGCCTCAAGGCGACCCTGTGAGATCTCCGGTTGGTAGGGCGTGTACGCCGTGTACCAGCTCGGGTTCTCGAGCACGTTGCGCTTGATCACCGCCGGCGTGATGGTGTCGTAGTACCCGAGGCCGATCATCGAGCGACTCACCCGGTTCTTCGACGCGAATGCGCGCAGCTCGGCGAGAGCCTCGCGCTCCGACGCCGGGTTCGGTATGCGCGACGATGCGTGCGGAGCGACGGCGATCGCATCGGGCACGGCAGCGTCGACGAGCGCCTCGACGCTCTCGTAGCCAAGGGTCTGTAGCATGCGTGATTGCGCCGCCTCATCCGTGCCGATGTGACGAGCAGAAAAAGGTACTGACATTACTCTCCGACCAGGGTCGAGTACTCGCCGTGAGTGAGCATGGTCGGCAGTTCGACAAATTGCACTTTGATGAGCCAGCCCTCGCCGAAGGGGTCGCTGTTGACCAGGCTCGGGTCTGCGACGACGGCATCGTTGGCCGCGAGCACCGTTCCGTTGACGGGCGCGTACAATTCGCCGACCGACTTGGTCGACTCGATTTCGCCGACGACGGCGCCGCTCGCGACGGTCGAGCCAACCGCGGGCAGCTCGACGAACACGACGTCACCGAGCTTGTCGGCCGCGTAGGCGGTGATGCCGACCGTCGCGGTGTCGCCGTCGACGAGAACCCACTCGTGCTCTGCGGTGTATTTCAAAGCGGTCAAATCAGCCATCAGTTCTTCTCTCTCTCTTACATATAAGGAAGGCACGTAAGGAACGCGCGTTTTAGGAACGCTTGTAGAAGGGCAAGGAAACCACGGAGGCCGGCACGCGGCTTCCGCGAACATCAATCGTCAGCTGGGTGCCGATCTCGGCGACCGCCGGGTCGACGTAGGCCATCGCGACCGCGTACCCGAGCGTCGGAGACAGCGCACCGCTCGTGATCTCTCCGACCTCGGTGTCGCCGTCGAAGACCGCGTAGCCCGCTCGCCCGGCGCGCTTGCCCTCGGCCATCAGACCGACAAGCTGACGGGCATCGGATTCCGGCCCGTCTTCGACCGCCGCCCGCCCAATGAAGTCGCCCTCTTTCGAGAGCGCCACGACCCTGCCGAGCCCGGCTTGCACCGGAAAAGTCTCGAGCCCCAGCTCGTGCCCGTACAGCGGCATTCCCGCCTCAAGGCGCAGAGTGTCGCGGCTCGCGAGCCCCGCCGGTATCAAGCCGTGCGTCCCGCCGGCGTCGGTGAGCGCGACCCACAGCGCAGCCGCGTGCGCCACATTGATGTAGAGCTCGAATCCGTCTTCGCCGGTGTACCCGGTGCGACCGATGATGAGCGCTGCGCCATCGAACTGCCCCTCGGTGCTCCAGTAGTATTTGAGCTCGCTGAGCGGGGTCGTGCCGACGGTGATGCCTTTGGTCGCTTCGAGGATCGCCCGAGCTGCCGGGCCCTGCACCGCAATGAGCGCGTAGTCGTCGCTCGCATCCACCACCTCAACGGCGAAACCCTCGCTTCGCTCGTGCAGCGCGGCGACGACCGGCGCCCGGTTGCCCGCGTTGGCGACCACAAAAAAAGTCGTATCGCCGAGCCGGTACACGACGAGGTCGTCAATGATGCCGCCGCCAGCCGCGAGCAGCAGCGAGTACTTCGCCTGACCGATCGAGACGGCAGAGATCTTGCCAGCGAGGGCGAAGTCGAGAAAGGCGGCGGCATCCGCGCCGTTCACAACGATCTCGGCCATGTGTGAGATGTCGAAGATGCCTGCCGCGGTACGCACGGCGTGGTGCTCTGCAAGGTCGGATCCGTAGCTCACCGGCATCTGCCAGCCCGCGAAGTCGGTGAAGCTTGCGCCACCATCGACGTGCAGCTGATGCAGGGGCGAGTACTTTTCAGGTGCAGTTCGGTCAGTCAAGAGTTCTCCTAAGCGTGGAACGCGGGCAGAACTCCCCCTCTGTCATAAGCCTGAGAGCTTCACCAGTTGTGACTGGTTTTCACCGTGGGCGGTTCTGCGATGCGGGGATCTCGACAGGCTCGATCCGCCACACGCACAACTCTTTTCAGAGCGGCCTAGACGGTGCGGTACATGTACCTGAGAGATTGGCAGGGAGGCTTGCTCCTTCGGTGTCAGCTGCGTCCTTTACAGAACCTCGTAAAAGAACTGGCTGACTCTCCCGCATCGCGTTGTGCGGCCCGGTATTCAATTGTGCGCTCAGCCTACCAAGCGGCTGTTTCGGGCGTGCGACAGATTGTCTGTGCAGCATCGCTACCGCGCCTGGCTCATGCGGTAGTAGATTCCGGCAAGACAGTAGAAACTTGGAGTCCCCCCTGAACCGCAGCCCGAACCGCAGCCCGTATCGCAGCGCAGTATTCGCCATGCTGCTCGTCGTGAGCGCCATCATGCTCACCCAGCTCGACACCATCATCAGCGAGGTCACTTCGGCTGCGGGACGCGTGCACTCCATGGCCGATGCCATCGGGATTGGTGCCTTATCGGATGCGAGCGAGTGGTGGGATTGGAGCCTCACCCCGAATCCCCCGGTGGCCTTCATCGCCGTCTTCATCGGGCTCGACGCACTCTTCGTTCTCGCTTACGGCTACCTCGGCTGGCGCGCGCTCTCGGCCTTGGCGATCGGTCGCGCGGGGCTGCGCGTGCTGCTCGCGACAGAGGCTGTCGAGTTGGCACTGCTCATCATCGCCGTCAGCACGATGGGGCGACACTCGGTTGACGAGCCGATCACCGTGTGGTCGAACGTGATCGCGACGGCGGTTGCGGTCGCGGCCCTCGCGAAGTGGCTCGCTGGGGGAGGCCTCGCGGCGATAGTGCTGATCCAGATCGTTCGAAGCGACGCGGCTCGAGTGTGGATTCGCACAACAGCGCGCGCCCTTCGCGCCCAGCGCCTGTCGGTCATTGCGGTCGCCGTCGTGGTGATCGCGACGCTCGTGCCAGGCTCTGGCGTTCTCGAACAGCTGGCGGATGTGCAGCGCGGCTGGGCCGCCTACTCCGGATTCGCGTGGCTTCCCTTCACCCTTGCCCTGCTCGCGTTCACCGCCGTCGGTCTTTCGCTTTTCGTGTTCGGGCGATTTCGTGCTGGCCGCTACCTCGAACTCGCGATGGGCCCCCAGCCAGCGACGACTCGGCCAGAGCCGTCACTCGTGCCCTGGCTGGCAGTTGGCGCGGGAGTGCCACTGCTCGCCGTCGCGGTTGCCTTCGGCTTTGACGACTGGGCGACGATCGACTGGGGCGTAGTCGCCATCTTCAGCGTCGTCGTGCTCGCCATCATCGTCGCTCCCTCCCGAGTGCTGAGTTCACGCTCTCCAGCGTGGATAGGCGACGGCGCCACTCGCCGTGTCAGCATCGAGCTCGCCCTGCGCACGCGCACGACCGGCGATCTGCTCGCGGGCATCTTTCTTGTCACCGGCGCGCTGAGTCTTGTGCGCTCATTCACCACCCCGGCCGTGCTCTCGTTTTTGCCGCAGAGCGTGACGGTGCGAAGCGACCAAACCGTGCTGGCGTCGTGGCTGTTGTTGCTCGGTGGAGTCGCGGTCTCACTCGCGTCGATCGCCGTGCTGCGTGTGCTGCGCGAGCGGTTCGACGCTCGAGTGTCGGCGAGCGCCAGACCGTCTGCCAATGCGATGCACGGCACGGGTCGTGTCACCGAATCCCCGGTTCTGTTGGGCTTCGCGCTCGCTGCCGTTGCCGCGTCACTCCTGTTGCTGCTGGCCTTCTTGCTCTTCCCTGCCCCAGTCGCGGGCTTTCTCCAGCCGGTGGCGACGCTCGTCGCGATTGTCGGAACGTGGTCGATCGTGGTGGCCGCGCTCATCCTTCTGCTCGACGAACGTCGGCCGCTGCCCGTGTTCCGACTTGTGCAGTTGCGGTCAACGCCACTGCTCAGCCTGTTCGTGATCGTGCCGGTGATGCTCTCGCAGTTCGGCGGCCCCGCCCCGCTGCACGCCATCGCCGAATACGCGCGCGACGACGTCGGGGCACGCTCTGACCTGCCGACCGCGCTTGCAGAGTGGGCGGATGAAAACGAATCGTGCAGCATCACCGTCAGCACCGAGGGCGGCGAGTCTGTGTCGGTGCTCCCGCTCGTGCTCGGTGCAGCCGAGGGCGGGGGCATGCGCGCGGCGGCGTGGACGTCGTACGTGTATCGCGACTTTCTCGACGCGGGTGACTGCCGCGCCAAAAGTGTTTTTCTCTCCAGCGGAGTGAGTGGTGGCTCGGTCGGGCTGAGTCTGTTTCGGGACGACCTCGACGCGACGACCGACCCCGCAGAGACGACGGTCGCGGGCATCGCGCAGCCGCAGGGGCTTTCGACGGTTCTGGCGGCGGCTCTCGTCGGCGACCTGTTTGGGTCGGTGACCGGCATCCGCGTGCCAACGGCTCCTGGCTACGGCACGCAGAGCGATCCAACCGACTGGACCTGGCAAGACCGCGCGACGCTGATGCAGGCGGCGTGGCGCGAGCGCGCGCCTCAGCTGGCCGAAGACTACGACCTCGCATTTCAATCGCCAACAGGCTACCTGGTCTTCAACGCAACCGACGCGATCTCGAAGTGCAAGGTCATCATCAGCCAACTCGACCTCAATCCGAGCGAACTGAAGGCGTCAGACGGCGTCGCCGCGTGCAACAGCACCGACGCCGAGCTTCCTGGTGCAATCGACCTCAAAGACTTTTACCGCGACTGCCCGTTCGACATGGATTGGGTGACCGCCGCGACACTGACATCGCGCTTCTCGATCATCACGCCGGCGGCTCGCATCACGGCAGATCAGGCATGCGGTCGAGAGGCCGACCTTCAACTCATCGACGGTGGCTACACCGACACCAGCGGACTCGGCACCCTGTCTGACCTGGCTCCGTCGCTGACGCGAATCGTCACGAGCCTCAACGCTTCGGCCGAGAAGCAGGGCCGGCCATTCATCGTGCCGGTGGTCATGTACCTGAGCAACGAGCCCGGATTGGATGTCGCCGCAGCTCCCAGCGGAGCACTGGCGGAGGTGGCGATCCCCCTCTCGGCAGCTGTCAGCGCGCCCCTGCAGCAGGTGAATCCTGCGACGTGGCTGACGCGACTCACCTCGGAGCTTGCCGCCGTCTGCCCCGTCACCGAGAGTGACTGCGAGAGCGCGGTCACTGCCCTTCGGCACCGCCTACCCCAGGGCATCGTCATCGTCGCACCGAACACTAACCCCTCGATCAGCGTTCCGCTTGGGTGGGCGCTCAGCGACGCGAGCCGAACCCGCCTGACTCAAGAGCTCGCGGTGCAACGCGAGTGCAACGGGCGCGGCGAGCGCGAAGCAGACTGCCCGAGCAGGTCTGACTACGCACGACTCGGCGACCTGTTCGACCTGCTCAGCAAGGAGTGAGCACCTGTGCCGAGCCTGCCCTGATCGCTAAGCTCAGACCAAGACATTCGACCAAGGAGGGCCCACATGGCGGAGAAAAGCAAGAAGAAGGTTGTTCGCGTCGAGTCGACAGCGGAGGCGCGCGAAGAGGCGGCCTCAAGCTGGAAGCCGACCGCCGAATCCAAGAGTAAGGCGACCACGCGTCGCGTGTTCGCGGTGCTGCTCTGGCTGCTCGCGATCGGCGGTGAGGCGTTCGCTATCTTCTGGATTCTCAAACGCCCGAAGGAGAACGGCGAGTTTCCGACCTGGGCCTGGATCCTTCTGCTCGGTACGCTCGTCGCGATCGGTCTGCTCGCGTTCTTCGGCTCCATGCTCTGGAAGCAGGCGAACCGCCTCGACCCGGCCTCGAAGTCGAATAAGGTCGGCTTCTTCGTTCAGAACCAGCTGGGCGCGATCATTACGCTGATCGCCTTCGTGCCGCTCATCGTGCTGATCTTCCTCAACAAAGACATGGACGGAAAGCAGAAGGGCATCGCCGGTGCCGCGGGCATCGTGCTATTGCTCGTCACGGGCTTCTTCAGCAGCGAGCTCAACGCTGCTTCGGTCGAGCAGTACAGCGCAGAAGCTGCTGTCGTCGAAGGCCTAACCGGCAGCGACCAGGTGTTCTGGACCAAGTCGGGCGAGGTCTACCACCTGTGCGACGCCGCTTCAGCGGTCAACCTCGAGTCAGAGGACAACACGATCTACTCTGGCACCGTGGCTGACGCTCACGCCGAGGGTAAAGAACGCCTCACGCTTCAGGTCGACCAGGAGGTCGCACAGTGTGAGTTGGCGCCTGCTGCGTAGCAGTTCGTTCTAGCGCTGAGCGGGGTCGGTTCGCCGGCCCCGCTGGTGTTTAAGCCCCGTGACCTAGACGAAGGCGCTGCTGGGTAGGTCCTTCTCGCCGTCGACGATGGCGCGCACAATGCGTTCGGCGACCGCGTCAGGCTCGAGTGCTGCCCCGAACGGAGGTGCGGTACCGGCGATGGGGTGCTTCGAGAGTTCGGTGCCTGTGTGGCCGGGCCTGGCATCCAGAATGCGGATGCCAGACCGGCGGTACTCCCGCCCGGCGGCAACCACGAAGGCCGCCAGCCCCGCCTTCGATGCAGAGTAGGCGGCGAGGCCAACAGTTGGTGACTCGGCAACCACGCCGCTGAGGGTGACGATGAACGGCTCGCCGCCGGCCGTCGCAGCCGCGGCGAGCGCGGGGTGCGCCGCGGTGATCAGGTGAATGGGGCCGACCGTGTTGAGTGCGAACAACTCATCGACCGTGCTCTGCGCCAGGTCAGATGCCGGGCCGAAGGCGACCTCTCCGGTAGCAATGACAAGACCGTCGAGCCGGCCATGCAGGGTGAGTGCGTGCGCAACGGCCTCGTAGTTGGCGGCCGGAGTGCGCAAATCGCAGCCGGTCGACCGCGATGCGCCGACTACGATCGCACCCGCGGCCGCCAGCCGCTCTGCGATGCGTGAGCCTAGCCCACCTGTCGCTCCCACTACCAGCACCACTGCACCACTGAGGTTTGTCATAAGACGAGCCTAAGTCTGGGGCACGGCGGCGCTCGCCACGGGCTGGATCACCTCGTTGTACTTGAGAAAGCCGGGCTTCCACGGCGGATCGAAGCGGGCGAAGATAGGGGCACCGTCGGCCCGCAAGCCCGCCTCCGCCACCGCGTGCAGCAGCTTCGCTGACGCACGGGCAAAACGCTGTTCGTTCCAGCCGCCAGAGAAGCTGACTACAGCGGCTTCGTACTCTTCGACGTGACGCACGCGAACCCTCGCATCGCGCGGCAACGGCACCGAGTCTGGGTCGGTTTCCGCCGGCAGCACGAAAGTGACCAAATAGCGGTCGTCAGCGAGCGCGCTTTGGGCGACGGGCGCGGTCAGGGCCATCTGTGATCCGGTCGCGTTCATTCCACCGATGTAGTTGACCAGCGGGCGAAAACCGCGATTGCCCGC
>JANONY010000082.1:0-4353 GCA_031421055.1 Actinomycetes bacterium
AAAGAGAGCTGGACGGTCGGCTCACTACCGAGCTCGGCATCCCGTTCACGACCTACGCCGTGCTGTGCACGATCGCCGAACTCCGCCACGACAGCAGTGAGCTGAGTCAGCAACACATCGCGCTGGCGCTCGGCATCGACAAGAGCAACGTCAGTCGCCACGTTGACGCGGCCGTCGCGAGCGGGCACGTGACGACGGCCCCCTCGGCCACGTCGCGCCGAAGTAAGAGTGTCAGGCTCACGCCGCACGGCGCGTCGACGCTCGAGGCGGCCGAGACTCTCGTCGCCGAGTTTGCGGTCGACATCAATCTTCGCGACGCTGCCGAGGCAACGCGATTTCTCACAGCGATGGGCGACGCGCTCGAGCACTAAACGTCGGGCAACATCGCCCGCGCCTTGGCGACATCGAGCCCGGCGACCGTCAGCAGATCAACGACGAGCGGTCGCAGCATGAGCACGATCGCCGAATCGGTAATGCTGGCATCGCCGACCACCGTCGAGGGGTCGAGGTGCACGGCTGATCCAGCGAGCCCCGCTTGCGCGGTTTCGGCGAGCACAGGGTCATCGAGGCTCTGGCTCAGCAGGGTGACCGAGGTCGCGAGGGTCGCGAACACCGAGGCAAGACCCGGGCGCGGCACGCCGTCGAGCACGAGAAAGTCGATGCGGCGAGCGATCACGCGCACATTGCGGGTCGCGGAGTCCATGCCGCGCAGCATGCGCGCCTGAGCCTCCAGCTCGTTGACATGGCGCCGCAAAAACGGCGAGATTCGAGCGATGCTGGTGGCACTGTCCAAAGAGGTGGCCCACGCGTCAATCAGCGGCGGCGAGAGACGCAGTTGGTCGAGAGCGTGGCGGGCGGCCGGCTCATGCGCTTGCTTGAGCGCTGTTTCGAGCGAGACCAACGCGTCGAGAAAAATTGTGAACAACCGCTTCGCGTCGCGGAGCGCGAGCCGGCGGGGATCTCGCGGAATCACCGCGGTCGCGATGAGGGCGACCGCGCCACCGACGAGTGCATCGATGATGCGCACAAACGGGCCGCCCTCTGGCGCGGGCAGAATCAGCACGAGCACGGCTTGCACTCCGGCAGCCACGGCGAAGGCGTTGCTGCGTGAGAGAAGGCGCGCGGCGAGCAGAGTCACCGTCAGCGAGACGGCAATCTGCCAGACGCCGGTGCCGGCGAGCAACAGAATGCCTTCGCTGAGCGAGATGCCGACAATGATGCCGAGGGCCGCTTCGAGCACGCGTGAGGGGCGCGCGTCGCGCGTGAAGCCCAGGCTCGAAATCGTGACCGTTGCGGCAAGCATCGGAAAGGCGTGCCCAAGGCCGAACCGCGCGATCGAGTAAGCGGCGATGACGGCGACCACGATCTGCATGATCGGCAGCAGGGAGTCGACGAACCGATTGAGCGACGCCGACACCCGGTTCACCGCTTCACTGCCCCCAGCCGCGGAAGGCGCGGCACGTTCGCCTCTGCCCCGGCATCGGTCGGCACGATGATCTCTTGGGCCGCCGCTAGTCGCGTATCGTCGGCGACGACAGTCAGCGTCAGGGTCGGGTCGACACTGCGCTTAATCACCGCGAGCGCGATCGGCCCGAGTTCGAAATGCAAGGCGGCGGATGTGACAACACCGACAGCTGCATCCCCCGCTTCGACCACGTCTGCATGCTTCGGCAGAACGCCGTCAGAGCCGTCAATGTGCAACATCACTAGCCGCCGCGGCGGATGCCCGAGATTGTGCACCTTCGCGATCGTCTCTTGCCCGCGGTAACAGCCTTTGCTCAGGTGCACGGCGGAGCGCAACCAATCGAGTTCGTGCGGAATCGAGCGCTCGTCGACCTCGGTGGCGAGCCGCGGTCGCCAGGCTGCGATGCGCAGAGCCTCGAGCGCGAGGGTGCCAGCGGCGGGTTGGGCGACGACGGCATCGAGCGGCACGAGACTCTCGCTGTAGTTCCAGTCGTACGCGGCACGAGCGGAGTACTGGTGGCCGCCGCGAGCGACTGAGTTCCACGGGTCGTTCCAGACGACGGTGGCGCCAGGTACCGGCAGACCGAGCGAGCCGATCGTCGCGAACTGGTCAGACACATCCGCGATCTCGACCTGCAACATGAAGCGCATCTTCAGCAGCCAGGCGAGCAGGCCGGCAGCCTCGGAGCCGTCGACGAGCAACCAGGTCGTCGACCCATCGTCGAGAACGCGCAGAGCGAACTCCACTCGGCCAGTCGGGTCAAGCTGCAGAGTCTCGGTCGAATCCCCCGGCTTCAGGCCGGTGAGCGCCTGCGAGGTGAGCGAATCGAGCCAGCTGAGGCGGTCGGCGCCGGTGACGGTGATGACTCCGCGGTCGGCGAGCGAGACGACCGCTTCGCCTGCCGCGAGCGCACGCTGTTCGCCGAGGGGGTTGCCGTAGTGCTCCGGCGGGTCGCCGACGGCGCCGGGCAGGGAGGTGAAGGCAGAACTATTCGACACGATCAAGACTCCCCGAGCTATGGTTGCGCAGGGGTTGGCCGAGCGCGGCGATGTCCCACGCCCAGAGCAGGCGATTCTCGACAAGGCCGTACATGCGGGTGGCCGCCGCGTATTCTTTGGCACCTGCGGTGCGCACGACCGCGTCGGTGGCGAGGTCGATGCGCGGTCCCTTGACCTGCCCGAGGTACAGCTCGGTCACTCCGCTCGGGTGCACGAGGTTGACCTCGATGTCGAAGGCGTCGTCGGCGTTGCGCAGCGTCTCGACCGACTCCGCGGTCGCGAACGGTCGCTCGCCGACGCCGGGGAGCATGCCTGGGCCCACATCGCCCGGATGCGCATCCCGACTCAACCGCCAATACCCGGTCTCAGATACGTGGGGCGTGCGATCGTCGTCGAGCAGCCAGGTGTACGAGGCGTAGTTGAGGTACGGCAGCCCGTCGTGGGTGAACGTCAGGCGTTGACCGAACGCGATCTCACGCACCTCGTCATCGACGGGGTAGTGAACGACGCCGGCGCCCTCCCACAGCCCGATGAGCCACGAGAGCGGTGCGAGCTCCGACGGAACGCTCGCGTCGAGTTCGATCACGGGAGCCTGCGTAGCCTGCGTGGCCTCAAGAAACTACCGCTGCCCTCTGAAAAGGTTGTACAACACGACGATTGAGACGTATCCGATGGCGAGCCCCGCGAGCACGAGAAGCCCGACGAAGAAGATCTCAAGCGCAACGAGGGACATGACTCAAGCCTAACCGCTCAGCGAAGCACCCACAGGATCGCCGCCGCGACCGTGACGATCACGAACGCCCCGCCCGTGCTCAGTGCCAACCGGCCGTTGAATCCCTCTTTGCGTTGAATGCCCAACTGCACGCAAAACGTCAGGATCACCGCGGCCGCGAGCACGATCGGCAGCCACGTAAAAAACTCGAAGCCGGGGCTCACGAGTGCCACGGCAATGCTCGCCGCGATCACGAGCAACCAGATCGGGATGATGCTGGCAAGTTTCAGAGTCACCTCCCAATCTTAAGGCGCTTATAGACTGAGCAGAGGCAATTTGGAGGACCGTTGGCGCAGTTGCTGATCTTGACCTCTGCGGGTGACGCGGAGGTGCTTCCGGCTCTGGGGCTACTCAGCCACAGAACGCGACAGATCCCTGCGCAACCCGCGAGCCTGATCACGGCCCCCACGTGCGACCTCATCTTCGTCGATGCCCGCCTCGACCTCGCGAGCGCCAAGTCACTGTGCAAGATTCTCAACACCACCGGCGTCACTGTTCCGATCATCCTCATCCTCACCGAGGGCGGCCTCACGGCCGTGTCGGCCGACTGGGGAGTTGATGACGTGATTCTCGAGAACGCCGGGCCGGCAGAGGCGGATGCGCGCATCCGTCTAGCCATCGGCCGTCAGGCGCTGAGCAAGTCGAGTTCGAAAATTCACGCTTCGGGCGTCGTCATCGATGAGGCGTCGTACTCCGTTAAGGTGCACGGACGCCCGCTCGACCTGACCTTCAAGGAGTTCGAGCTTCTGCGCTTTCTCGCGACACACCCCTCGCGAGTCTTTACGCGCGAACAGCTGCTCAGCGAGGTCTGGGGTTACGACTACTTTGGCGGCACACGCACGGTCGATGTGCACGTGCGTCGCCTTCGCGCCAAACTCGGCGACCTCGAGTCGCTCATCGGCACCGTGCGCAACGTTGGGTACCGGTTCAACGTCTACGAAGACGACAACGAGCGGATGCCGGCGAGCGTCTAGCCCCCGCGACCCGGGGCACGCGACCCGGGGCCCGCGACCCACGGCACGCAACCCACGCGACCCGGGGCACGCGACCCACGCGACCGACCCGCGACCCGGGGCCGCGACCCGGGGCACGCGACCCTGGGCGCGCGACCCACGACC
>JANONY010000083.1:0-1591 GCA_031421055.1 Actinomycetes bacterium
CGTGTTGGCCGCCGAACTGGGCGTAGCCCCAGGCCCGGAACTTACTGAGCTCGGCCGTCAGTTGAACAAGAACCGCGCAACTGTTCGGGGCACCGCGGCCTCGGCATCGCCCGATACCGCGCAGTACGGTTTGGCCGTCCAGGCTCGACGGCGCGCATTCGACGCCGCCGAACTCTCGGCTCGTGACGCACTCACTCGCCACGCGCACATCGATGCGGTTCACCATGGTCTGCGAGCGCTCGACCTTCTGCGCGTCGACGAGAGCGACGACGATCGTCGTCAGCGAGTACTCATCGTGTTGGGCGAGGCCTACAACCAGAGCGGCAATGAAGCATCGGCCCGCGCGGTGTGCCTTGAGGCCGTCGCCATCGCCCGACGGCGGGCGGACGCGGTTGGATTGGGTTGGGCAGTTCTTGGGTACTGCGCCGACCGCATTGGGTTCTCGCCCCCGCCGGAGCAAGCGGAACTGTTGGAGGAGGCTCTGGGCTCGGTGCCTGCCGACGATCACCCGTTGCGCAGCCGCCTGCTCGGTCGCCTGGCCCGCGAGCTGTACTGGGTGGTGTCCGCCGATCGTTGCTTGGAACTCGCCGAGGAGGCTCTTTCGGAGGCGCTGCAGGCGAACGACACCGAGAGCCGTCTGCTCGCGCGGTATTCGCTTGCGTACGGGAACTGGACGCCTACCCGCACGCCGTTGCTCGTCGAAGTGTGCGAGGAGTACCTCACCGACGCAGTCGCAAACGGGGATCGCATGCACGAGTTGCTCGCCCGGCGTTGGCTGGTGCCGGCGGTGACCGAGCTGGGCGACGTAGAGCGAGGCGCCCGCGAGGCCGCTCTTGCGATGGCGCTTGCCGACGAGCTGGGAATGTCGAGCCAACAGTGGGTAGTTCGGGTGATCGCTGGCGCTCATGATCTCGTCGTCGGCGACATCGCAGGCGCTGAGCGGATGGCCGAGGAAGCGATGGCGCTCGGCGCTGTCTCGGATCCGGGCCCGTCGCTCGACTACGCAAGCTTGCTGCTGTGGACAGTCAGGTGGCTGCAGGGGCGTCTCGAGGAGATCTCGGCGCTGGTGGAAGAAGTGGCAACCGGGCCGGGTATCGACCTACAGCGTCGACTCGGTCTCGCATTGACACGCGGTGCGCTCGGCCGGGTGGACGAGGCCAGGGAGATCCTGGATGCAGTCGACGCGCGCGACGTCGACGAGATGCCGCTCGATGCGTCGTGGGTCGCCGCGATGGCTGCTCTTGCCGAGGCGGCCGCGCTCACCGCGCACGAGCGCTCGGCACGGTTGGCGTGGGACAGGCTGTCGCCGTATCGGGAGCGGATCGCAATCACGACCACCACGGCGACAGGCCCGATCGCACACCAACTCGGCCTCTGTGCTCGGGTCCTCGGCGATCACCAGGCCGCTACTGCGGCGTTCGGCGAGGCGGTCACCATTGCCGACCGTTGCGGGGTTCCAGCGTTCGCCGCACGGAGCCGGCTCGAGTTAGCCGAGTGTCACTCAGTCTCGGGTGCGGTTGAGGACGCCCGCCTCCTTGCGACTGAAGCACTGGAAGTAGCGACCCGGTTGGGCATGGTCGGAACAGCCGCC
>JANONY010000084.1:0-12612 GCA_031421055.1 Actinomycetes bacterium
GCTCATGCTTTTGGCGCCAGTTCTGCCCCCAGAACTGCTGCAAATCATCGGCCAGCTACTGCTCGTCGCCGTGATCCTCTACGCCGTCGGCGGCGTGCGATTCGACCCGAAGCTCCTAGCCAGGCCGAGTCATCGACATGACGTCGAGGGCGCTGTCGAGCTGCGCTAGCGTCAGCTCACCACGCTCAACGAAGCCGAGGGAGATGGTCGCCTCACGCACCGTCAGCGAGGCGGCGACGGCGTGCTTCGCGATTTTCGCGGCGGCCTCGTAGCCGATGAGCTTGTTGAGCGGCGTGACGATCGCCGGCGACGACTCGGCGAGAGCCCGCGCACGCTCGAGGTTGGCGGTCAACCCGTCGACGGTCTTATCGGCGAGCAGCACTGTCGAGTTCGAGAGCAGACGAATCGACTCGAGCAGGGCAGTACCCATCACCGGGATCGCCACATTGAGTTCGAAGTTGCCCGTCGCCCCGGCCCACGCGATGGTCGCATCATTGCCGATGACGCGCGCGCCGACCATGATCACCGCTTCGGGGATCACCGGGTTGACCTTGCCTGGCATGATCGAGGAGCCGGGCTGGAGGTCGGGAATGTGCAGTTCGCCGAGTCCGGTGTTGGGGCCTGACCCCATCCAGCGCAGGTCGTTGCAGATCTTGGTCAGCGAGACCGCAATGACGCGCAGGGCCCCCGACGCCTCAACCAGTGCATCGCGTGCGCCCTGGGCTTCGAAGTGATCGAGCGCCTCGGTGATCGGTAGGCCGCTGTCCGCAGCGAGCGACGCAATCACCTTCTGGGGAAAGCCGAGAGGCGTGTTGATGCCAGTGCCGACCGCGGTACCGCCGAGCGGCACCTCTGCGACGCGGGGGATGGTCGATTGCACACGCTCGATGCCGAGCCGAACCTGGCGGGCATAGCCGGCGAACTCCTGGCCTAGGGTGACCGGCGTCGCGTCCATGAGGTGGGTGCGGCCGGCCTTGACGGCGTCTTTCCAGAGCACGGCTTTCGCGTCGAGCGCGGTAGCCAAGTGCGACAGAGCAGGGATGAGGTCACCCAACAGCGCGCCCGTCACCGCAACATGCACCGACGTCGGGAACACATCGTTCGACGACTGCGACATGTTCACGTGGTCGTTCGGATGCACGGGGGCGCCAAGGCGCGCGGTCGCAAGCGAGGCGAGCACCTCGTTCATGTTCATGTTCGAGGAGGTGCCGGATCCGGTCTGGTACGTGTCTACCGGAAACTGGTCGTGGTGAGCCCCGGCGATGAGCTCGTCGGCCGAGTCCGCGATGGCGGAGGCGATACCCGCGTCGAGAATGCCGAGCGAGCCGTTGACGATGGCCGCGGCCTTCTTGATGCGCGCGAGGGCGACGATCTGGGCCGGCTCTAGGCCGGATCCGCTGATCGGAAAGTTCTCGACAGCGCGCTGCGTCTGCGCGGAGTAGAGGGCGTCGATCGGTACGAGTACCTCGCCCATGGTGTCGTGTTCGGTTCGAAACTCAGCCACAGTGCGGCCCTTCTAGAGATTTCCCACATGAATGTCAGCGATCGCCGTGCCTTCGAGCAGGCGATAGTTCGCTCCGACGATAGCCAGCGTACCCGCGGCGATGGCGTCGCTGATCAGCTCTGAGCTCTCGATCAGTTCGGCGATCGTGTCGCGCAAGTGCTCTTTGCCAACCTCAGAAGAGTCGATTTCCCCGCGCTCAGCCACGCGACGCACGGCAGGCACGATCTTCGCCACGAGGTTCGCGATGTGCGGCGGCAGCACCGCGGCATCGGGCTTGGTCGAGTCGATGGCGGCGAGCACTGCTCCGCACTCGTCGTGACCGAGCACGACGATGAGCGGCACGTGCAGCACGCTGACGGCGTACTCGAGCGAGCCGAGCACCGACTCCGAGATGATCTGACCAGCGTTACGAACGACGAAGAGATCGCCGATGCCCTTGTCGAAAATGATTTCGGCCGAGAGGCGGGAGTCGCTGCAGCCAAACAGCGCAGCGCTCGGCGCCTGACCGGCGGCGAGCTCTGCGCGCCGCTCGACGTCTTGCCGTGGATGCTTCGGTTCGCCGCGCACAAAACGTTCGTTGCCGCGCATCATCTGCTGCCACACCGTGGCCGGGGTGCGCATCTTGTGCGTCATTCGCCTAGTCCCATCGCGGCGGCCAACGTTTCAAATTCCGCGTCGTTTGCCGTGCCGAACAGAACATACGTCGACCCCCGCTCAGACGCCGTCATTGCGTAGGCGAGATTTCCTGGGTTCGCAGAGTCGCGGTCGTCGTAGACGCTCCAGGCGACGCCATCGATCGATACGGTACTGCTGGTACGCGCGCCATCGAGCAGGTTGTCGACCCAGGTTGGGTTCGCATCGATGCCTTGGTTCAGTGCGATGAACTGCTGCTCTGGCGTGATGAAGCCGACGTACCAGACTTGGATGTCGCCGTCAGCGCGCAGCTCTGCGGCGTTCGCCGTCCAACCGCTCGGCAACACCGGCGCGGCGAGGGTCGCGTCGACTGATTGCTGGGCTTCACTCGCGACGGCGCCATAGTCAATCAGCTCGGCCGGTGCGGGATCCGGTCGCACGACTACGAGCACGACCAACAGAACGACCCCGAGCGAAGCGCCGAGAGACCAGACCAGATTGCGCACGGTCTGGCTTGCTCGGTGTGCCCGCGAAGTCTCTGCTTTGCGGGCCGCGGTCTCGCCAGGAGTCTCCGGCCGCCCGAGCTCGGCGACGATGCGCTGCGCCATCGGCCCTACTCGGTTGCCACAGAGGTTGGCACAGAGGTTGGCGCAGAAGTTGGCGCAGAAGTTGGCGCAGAAGTTGCCGTGGCAGTTGCAGCAGCGGTTGCCGCCGTGCGCGCGGTCTCGAGGCGCGCTTTTGCACCGAGCAGCCACTCTTCGCAGCGGTTCGCGAGCGCCTCACCGCGCTCCCACAGGGCGAGCGACTCTTCGAGTGTGGCAGAGCCCTGCTCTAGCTCGCCGACAACGCGAACCAGCTCGTCTCGCGCCTGCTCGTACGACAGGTCGCTCACGTCGGGGGAGGGGGTAGGCACGCTGCGATTCTACCGTTCGGCGCCAGACGCCGCCTCCGACACCGGCTCTACCGAGGCGTGAAGGCTGCCCTTCGAGAGGGTGAGGAGTAGCTGGGTGCCGGCCGGCGCATCCGCCGCGTCGCGCAGCGCAGCGCCGCTCGGCAACTGAGCGATGGCGTAGCCGCGATCGAGGGTGCGCTGCGGCGAGAGTGCGCGCAAGTGGCCGAGCTGCTCGGCGAGCTGCGTGCCTGCGCGTTCGAGCACGCGGTCGGCGAGCTCGCGACCGCGCGAGACGTAGCGGCCAAGTTCTTCGCCGCGCGAGTCGACGATCCACTCGGATGAGACCAACACCGGCCGCGACCGCAAAGCCCCAAGCCGCTCAATCTCGACACTCAGCGCCCCAGTCATGCGAATGCCGATGCGTGCGCGCGCTTGCTGCACGCGGCTGAGCTCTTCTGCAACGTCGGGTACAACGCGCTTCGCCGCGTCGGTCGGGGTTGAGGCCCGCAGATCGGCGACGTCGTCGAGCAAGGGGCGGTCGGCCTCGTGGCCGATCGCGCTGATCAGGGGGGTGACGCAGGCGGCGGTGGCACGAACGAGGGTTTCGTCGCTGAACACGAGCAGGTTTTGAAAGTCGCCGCCGCCGCGGGCGACGATGATGACATCGACTTCTGGGTCTGCGTCCAGTTGCTGTATTGCGGCGATGACTTCGCCGACGGCGCGGTCGCCCTGCACCGCGGCATGCACGACGCGAAACTGCACCGCGGGCCAGCGCAATTGGGCGTTGCGCAGCACGTCTTTCTCCGCATCAGAGTCGCGACCGGTCACCAGCCCGATCACGTTAGGCAGAAACGGAATCCGCTTCTTGCGGTCGGCGGCGAACAGGCCCTCCGCTGTGAGCAGTGCCCGAAGGCGCTCGAGACGCTCGAGCAGGTCGCCGAGCCCAACGTGACGCATCTCGAACACCTGCATGGTGAGCGAACCACCCTTGACCCAGTAGTTGGGTTTGACTAGCGCGACGACGTGGTCGCCCTGCTTGAGGTCGACTGGCAGTTTCGCCTTGACCGACGACCATACGGTGAACCCGACGGTGACGTCAGCATCAAGGTCTTTGAGTTTGCCGTAGACGTTGCCGCCAGAAACGCCCCACTGGGTGATCTCGCCCTCGACCCAGACCGAGCCGAGTCGGTCGATCCAGCCCTTGATCTTGTTGCTCAGCATCGACACGGCCCAGGGGGTGTCGATTGTCGGGGGTGCGTCCATCTCGCTCATTGCAGTTCAGCGTAGCTCGCAGCGCTGACGCACAGCGCGGGGCATCCCCCGCGCTCGTAGAATTACTACGGTGAGCACAATCTCGAACGGCGCGCTTGGCGTCAACATCGGCCTCCCGCGAACGCCGGCCGAGCGCGGGCGACTAGTAGACCATCCTTCGCCCTCGCCGAAGCGCGTGTTGCTCGCCGCGCCACGCGGCTACTGTGCCGGAGTTGACCGCGCCGTCATCGCCGTCGAGAAGGCGCTCGAGCGCTTCGGTGCCCCCGTCTACGTGCGCAAGCAGATCGTGCACAACATTCACGTCGTGTCGACGCTCGAGGCCAAGGGTGCGATCTTCGTCGACGACGTCGCCGAAGTTCCTGAGGGTTCGCACATCGTTTTCAGCGCTCACGGAGTCTCGCCTGCCGTCGTGCAGGGCGCAGCAGACCGCAACCTCGATGCGATCGACGCGACCTGCCCGCTTGTGACGAAGGTGCACCGCGAAGCGATGCGTTTTGATCGTGACGACTACGAGATTCTGCTGATCGGGCACGCCGGCCACGAAGAGGTTGAGGGCACAATGGGGCACGCACCCGACCGCACGACCCTCGTTAACAGTCCAGCCGATGTGCCGAACATCGTGGTGAAGAACCCCGAAAAGCTGGTGTGGTTGTCGCAGACGACCCTCAGCGTCGACGAGACAATGCTCACGGTCAACCTGTTGCGCGAGCGGTTTCCGACCCTGCAAGATCCGCCAAGCGATGACATTTGCTACGCCACCCAAAATCGCCAGGTTGCGATCAAAAAGGTCGCAGAGCACGCAGAGCTCGTCATCGTCGTTGGTTCTGCAAACAGTTCAAACACGGTACGACTCGTGGATGTGGCGCTCGAGAACGGCGCCAAAGCCGCCCACCGCGTCGACTACGCCTCCGAGATTCAGCAGCACTGGCTCGACGGCGTGAGTACCGTCGGGGTGACCAGCGGTGCATCCGTGCCTGAGGTATTGGTTCAGGAGGTGCTTGAACAACTGCTCGATGCGGGATACGGCGACGTCGAGACGGTCGTCACGGCGGAGGAAGACCTGATGTTCTCGCTGCCGAAAGAGCTGCGGCGCGATGCGCAGGGCAACGAAGACGAGCGCGGGCTCGGCGGGCGCTCGCGCCGACTGGATTGGCAGGGCTAGTCCCTGCCATCGACAGGCACAGCGGCAGGGCTAGCCGGCGAATCCCGATTGGCGCGCCATGTAGTCATACACGTTGGGGTCGCTGATCATGACGAACATTAAAATGCCGAAGAAAATGATGGCCGCGAGAACGCCGATGCCGAGTGGCAGCCAGAACGAGCGGCGGCCACGGCGAATCAACCGAAGCGTACCGATGAGAGCCGCGAGATAGAGCAGCACGTGACTCACGATGATCGCGATCTGCGCGATGCGCGTTGCGTCATTTGGCTGGTAGTCGCCCTCGATGCGGTACTGCAGATAGAGACCCGCCATGGCCTCGTCGAGGCTGAACGCTGCGCTAACGGCTAGCCACACGCCAAGTGCCCCGACCACCAGAAGCAACTGGCTTGCGAGCCGATCGCCGGCTCCCGACGGTCGGCCCGGTGATGCGGCTGGCGATGCGGCTGGGGCTGCCGGTGGCGGCGTGGGCACAGCAGCCGACGCGGCGGGAGCAGGCGTGCCGCGTTGCGCGGCCTGTTCCGCTGGCGTCGCGTACTCGCCGTACTCTGGCCGTGCTGGCCTCGCGGGCGGTGCAGGCCTCGCGGGCGGTGCAGGATGGGCGGATTCCGGGGACGACATCGCGACGCCTCCAGCTATCTGCCGCTGTGCCCGGCGCTACCCAGCTGGTGGGTCGCTTCGACAACGCGCTTGGCGAGGGCTGATTCGGCGGTCTTGCCCCACGCGCGCGGGTCGTAGACCTTCTTGTTGCCGACCTCGCCGTCGACCTTGAGAAATCCGTCGTAGTTGCGCAGCACGGTGTCGGCGATCGAGCGGCTGAACGCGTACTGCGTGTCGGTGTCGATGTTCATCTTGACTACGCCGTTGCGCACCGCTTCGGCGATCTCTTCGTCGGTTGAGCCTGATCCGCCGTGGAAGACGAGGTCGAGCGGAAAAGCGCCGGTGCCGTACTTCGCTTGCAAACCGTCCTGGATCTCCTTGAGCAGCTCTGGCTTGAGCTTGACGTTGCCCGGCTTGTACACACCGTGCACGTTGCCGAAGGTGAGGGCGGCCATGTAGCGGCCCTGCTCGCCAAAGCCGAGGGCCTCGACCGTCGCGATTGCGTCATCCAGCGTCGTGTACAGGTGCTCGTTGATGTCGTGGCTCACCCCGTCTTCTTCGCCGCCGACGACGCCGATTTCGACTTCGAGCACCGAGTTGATCGCCTTCATGCGCGGCAAGATCGTTGTGGCAATCTCGAGGTTCTCGGCGAGAGGCACGGCAGAGCCGTCCCACATGTGCGACTGGAAGATCGGGTTGCCGCCGGCCTTGACTTGCGCTTCGCTGGCCGAGATGAGCGGCAGCAGAAAGTCGTCGAGGGCATTCTTCGGGCAGTGATCGGTGTGCAGGGCAACGGTGACCGGGTAGTTCTTGGCAACCTCGGTCGCGAACGCCGCGAAGGCGAGTGCGCCGGATGCGCGGGCCTTGACACTCTGGCCGGCGAAGTAGTCAGCGCCGCCGGTGGTGACCTGAATAATGCCGTCGGAGCCGGCTTCGCTCAGCCCTTGGAGGATTCCGTTGATGGTCGACGAGGAGGATGCGTTGATTGCCGGGTACGCGAATCCGCCCTTCTTCGCCTTGTCGAGCATGTCGGCGTACTGCTCGGGGGTTGCGACGGGCATTGAATCTCCTTGACCAAGGTGGAAGTTGTCCCCTTGATTCTAGCGATCGCTACAATTGCCTTACGTCGGCTCATCGAGCCCCACCACGGCGCAGTCGAAACCTCAAAAGGATCCTCTCGTGGCCAGCACAGCAGCAGCCTCCGTTTACCTTCACCCTGACCGCAACCTCGGCATGGAGCTTGTTCGCGCCACCGAGGCAGCCGCCATTCGTGCCGTGCCGTATATCGGCCGCGGAGACAAGCTGGCCGCCGATGGGGCGGCGGTCGACGCCATGCGCAAATTTCTGGGCACGGTCGACTTCGACGGTCTCGTCGTAATCGGCGAGGGGGAGAAAGACCACGCACCAATGCTCTACAACGGCGAGCACGTCGGCACGGGCGACGGCCCCCACTGCGACATTGCGGTCGATCCGATCGACGGCACCTCGCTGACCGCGGCCGGGCGCCAGAACGCGCTGAGCATGATCGCGGTTGCCGACCGCGGATCGATGTACGACCCGAGCGCGGTGTTCTACATGGACAAGATTGTCACAGGCCACGAGGGCCACGGCGTGGTCGACCTGCGGCAGCCGATCGGGGCGAACATCGCCGCTCTGGCCAAAGCCAAAAACAAGGCAGTGTCAGACATGGTGATCGCCGTGCTCGACCGCCCGCGGCACCAGCCGCTCATCGACGAGATTCGGGATGCCGGCGCCGGCACCCGCCTGCTGCTCGACGGCGATGTGGCCGGCGGCATCAACGCCGCCATGTACGGCACCCGCATCGACATGTGCGTTGGCATGGGTGGCACTCCAGAGGGCATCATCACGGCGTGCGCCCTCAAAGCCCTCGGCGGTTTCATCCAGGCCCGCCTCGCACCGAAGGATGACGACGAACGTCAGAAGGCCATCGACGCCGGGCACGACCTCGGCCGCATTCTCGGCATCGACGACCTCGTGACGAGCGACAATACCTACTTCGTGGCCACCGGCGTGACCGACGGCCAACTCGTGCAGGGCGTGCGAAAGCGCGGGCCGGTGATCAGCACGGAGAGCATCGTGCTGCGCGGAAGCTCTGGCACGGTGCGACGCGTGCTCGCCGACCACGTCGCGTCGAAGTGGCTTTAGGGCAGCTGGTCGAGCTGCAGTTCGAGCTCGACGGCCGTGAGCTGCTTCGCCGTTGTGTCGATAGTCGTCGCGGTGCCGAGCACTTTTGACTCGTCGAGGGCGTTGAGCTTGCGAGCCGTGACGAGCACGCGGGTTTCTAGGGAGTTCGCGAACTGGTTGTAGCTGCTGACCGTTGCGTCAATCGAGCGGCGCAGTTTGTCGGCGTGCTCGCTGAGGGTCGAGAGCCGCGAGTAGAGCTCTTTGCCTAGATCGAAGAGGTTCTTCGCGTCTTCGGTCAACACATCTTGCTGCCACGAGTACGCGACGGTCTTGAGCACAGACCACAGGCTCACCGGCGAGACAAGGGCAACGCGCTTGCTGAAGGCGTAGTCCATGATCGAGGGGTCGGCCTCCATGGCGGCGGAGATCAGCGACTCGCTCGGGATGAACGCGATCGTGAACTCCGGGCTGGAGGGCAGCCCAGACCAGTACGACTTGCTCGCGAGAGTGTCGACGTGCCCGCGCACCTTCTTCACGTGCTCTTTGAGCAGCGCGTCGCGGCGGGCTGCCTCGGCGCCGGTCGCCGTCGCGGCAATCTGACTCGCCTCGAGGTACGCGTCGAACGGCACCTTGGCATCCACCGCGATGTTCTTGCCGCCAGGCAGATGAACGACCATGTCTGGTCGGCCCGCGCCGGCATCCGATGAAATGGATGACTGCACGTCGAAGTCGACCCGCTCGATGAGGCCGGCCGCCTCAACGACATTGCGCAGCTGAGTCTCGCCCCATACTCCGCGGGTGGAGTTGCTGCGCAGCGCGCTCGCGAGCGACTCGGCGGTCGAGCGCAGTCGCTCTTCACTCTCTGTCGCGTTCTTGAGTTGCTCGCTCAGCTGGCCGTGCTGCAGGCTGCGCTGGGTCTCAAGATCGGTGACTTTCTGCTGCATGGTGCGCAGTGTCTCTTGCACCGGAGTCAGCGCCTGCAGTACCTTGCTCTCCGCCCGCTCGCGCTCTTTCTGTGCCTCCTGCTCGAGGCGGCTGCTGTCGCTGAACTCGCGGTACTGCTCTTGCTGTGCCACGATTCGATCGCGCAAACCGGCGGCCGTTGCCTGAATGGAGGCGAGCTCTGCGCCGAGCGTCGCCCGCAGCGAAGCCTCCTCTGCGCGCACCTCGGCGAGCGCGGCCGCGTGTCGGGCCTCGAGCACGGCAGGGTCTTCGCTCGAGTCGGTGAGTGCACGTCTGGCGCGGCCGACGTAGACGCTGATGACGCCGGCGCCGATGACGCCGCCGAAGATGGCGCCTATCGCGAGGCCAAGTAGCAGAGTGAGGATCGGATCCATAGTTCGAGTCTGACAGCGGGGGCTGACAATCCCGAGTTGCCCGCGCCGCGCTGCGCTGCGCCGCTACCGCGCTGCGCCGCTACCTGATTGGTGCCCTCGGCCGACTCGCAACGGGGAGATTCGGTCGCCGCGCCGCGTTTTGCCACCGCACAGCGCGGCGTGTTGCAATCCATCCTCGTTTAGCGTCGCTCAACGCATCCAGAATGCGCGCCGTGCGGAAATCGGGCGAGCGCCGCGCCAATCCCGGGGCATAGTCTGGCCAGATGGATATTCTCGACCACTGGGTAGGCGGCGCTGCTTTCGCCGGCGCATCAACCCGAACCGCCCCTATCTACAATCCGGCACTCGGCGCGGTACAGCGCGAAGTGCGACTGGCAAGCACCGCGGATGTCGCTGCCGCCGTCGCCGTCGCCAAGGCCGCGTTCCCGGCGTGGGCCGACGCATCCTGGAGCAAGCGTCAGGGCGTGCTGTTCTCGTTTCGTGAACTGCTGAACAGTCGCAAGGAGGAACTTGCTGCGATCCTCACGAGCGAGCACGGCAAAGTCACCAGCGACGCGCTCGGTGAGATCGCCCGCGGTCTTGAGGTCGTCGAATTCGCGACCGGAATTCCGCATCTCGCCAAGGGCGAGTACAGCGAGAACGTCTCGACCGGCGTCGACGTGTATTCGATTCACCAGCCGCTCGGTGTGGTCGGCATCATCAGCCCGTTCAACTTTCCGGCGATGGTGCCGCTGTGGTTCTTCCCGATCGCGCTCGCCGCCGGCAACGCGGTGATTCTGAAGCCTTCGGAGAAAGACCCCTCGGCCGCGATCTGGATGGCCAAGTTGATGCAAGAGGCCGGCCTGCCCGATGGTGTGCTCAACGTCGTGCACGGCGATAAGGAGTCGGTGGATGCGCTTCTTAACCACCCAGACATCGCCTCGATCTCGTTCGTCGGCTCTACTCCGATCGCGAAGTACATCTACGAGACCGCCGCGCACAACGGCAAGCGGGTTCAGGCGCTCGGCGGCGCGAAGAACCACATGCTCGTATTGCCCGACGCCGACCTCGACCTCGTCGCCGACTCCGCGATCAACGCGGGCTTCGGCTCGGCGGGCGAGCGCTGCATGGCGATCAGCGTTGTCGTAGCGGTCGAGTCGGTGGCCGACGAGCTGATCCAAAAGATCGCCTCACGCATCGCGACGCTCACAGTCGGCGACGGAACCCGCGGCTGCGACATGGGGCCTCTCATCACGAAGGAGCACCGCGACAAGGTCGCCAGCTACATCGACGTTGCGATCGCGGACGGCGCCACCGTGGTGGTGGATGGGCGCGGCATATCCGTTGACGGTGATGAGGCTGGCTTCTGGCTTGGCCCGACGTTGATCGACAAGGTCTCCACGGAATCCGACGTCTACAAGCACGAGATTTTTGGGCCGGTGCTCAGCGTCGTTCGCGTCGCCAGCTACGACGAAGGCCTCGCCCTGATCAACGCCTCGCAGTACGGAAATGGCACGGCGATCTTCACCAACGACGGGGGAGCCGCGCGCCGGTTCCAGCGCGAGGTGCAGGTCGGCATGGTTGGCATCAACGTGCCGATTCCGGTGCCAGTCGGCTACTTCTCGTTCGGCGGTTGGAAGGATTCGCTGTTCGGCGACACGAAGGCCTACGGGCCAGACGCGATCCACTTCTTCACTCGACAGAAGGCGATCACGTCACGTTGGCTCGACCCGTCGCACGGCGGTATTAACCTCGGGTTCCCGCAGAACGGCTAGGTGCTCATCGCGGCGCGGCGAGGTGCCGCGGGCCTGTGCTGGCACCCTCAACAACGCCGATGCGACTGACGCGCGTGTGCGTGGCGACCGCGAGCGCCTCGATGTCGTCTGCCTCGTGGCGACGGGCGGCGTGGATGATGATCGCCGCACACGCCTGAGCGTCGGCCGTCGCATTGTGGTGCTCGAAGTCTTCGAAGCCGGCCGCCATCGCGGCAACCGGCAGGCGGTAGGAGTCGAGGTTGTAGGTCTTGCGCGCCACCTGCAGGCTGCACAGGTAGCGAAAGTTCGGCGTCGGCACGAAACTCGCCTGGCACGCGCCGGCGATGACCCCCATGTCGAAGCCAGCGTTGTGCGCGACGAGGTGGTCGCCGTCGGCGAACTCGCGCAGTGCAGGCAACTGCTCGCTCCACAGCAGCGCATCGGCGACGTCGACGGCCATGATGCCATGGATTCGGGTGTTCCACTCGGTGAACGCGTCGTGACCAGAGGGCGGGCGGATGAGCCACCCCGTGCTGTCGACGACCTTGCCGTCGCGCACCTTGACCAGTCCGACAGAGCACGCGCTCGCGGCAGAGGAGTTGGCGGTCTCGAAATCGATCGCGGTGAAATCTAGCGGCACGCCTTCACCCTCTCACGCGCATCCGACCTCGCCGGTCGTACACTCGGATAACCAGCAGATCGGAGCACGACATGGGTCGCAACCTCGTCATCGTCAAGGCGGATGGCAACTTCCGCTCGTTTAACGAGGCGGCGGAGGACGAGCACTTGGTGAGCCTCGGCGCTCACGGAGCGGTACTCGCGGCGGTCGAGTCGCACTTTCCGGGGATCACCTGGTCGGATGGCGGTTCCGGCGAGCACGGCAGCCTGCGCTTCGACGTCGGAATCGACGATCCGGTCGAGGACCTGGTCGTGACGCTCGCGGATGACGCCAGCTTCAATGACGTGCTCGAGTTCGCTCGCGCAAACGGCTGGCACGTGACCGACTCGGGAATGGGACAGTTTCTCGACCTCGAGTCATGACCCGCGTCGGCTTCCTCTCCTTCGGGCACTGGCAGAACGTCGATGGGTCGGTTACTCGCACCGGAGGGGACGCCCTTCTGCAGGCCATCGACCTTGCCGTCGCCGCGGAAGAGGTCGGCGTTCACGGGGCGTTCTTCCGGGTGCACCACTTCGCGCGCCAGTACGCCTCGGCCTGGCCGCTGCTCGCCGCGGCGGCAGCCAAGACGAGCCGCATTGAGCTCGGGACCGCCGTCATCGACATGCGGTACGTGAACCAGCTCGCTATGGCGGAACTCGCCGCGTAGGCGGACCTCATC
>JANONY010000085.1:0-2402 GCA_031421055.1 Actinomycetes bacterium
TTCAACGCGCGGCCCTGGGAGCTAGCGAAGACCGAAACCATCGACGATGACTTCTGACGAGCTCTATGTCTGGACCTGGCTCCCGGGCCACACAGAACCCGTGATCGCCGGCCGGGTGGATCAGTCGGGTCCACTCGTCACCTTCGTCTACGCGCTGAGCTATCGGGCGCGGCCAGACAGCATCAGTTTCTACACTCCGGAGCTTCCGCTGCAGCCCGGTGTGCAGGAACCTGCGGCAGGTCTCAGCATCCCAGGCGTGCTGCGCGATGGCAGCCCCGACCGTTGGGGTCGTGGGGTCATCGAGCGCCGGCGCAACGCCGCGCCCAACTCGCTGACCGAAATCGACTACATGCTGAGTTCAAGCTCGAATCGCTTCGGCGCACTTGACTTTCAGGTGGGCCGCGAGAGCTACGTCCCGCGCGACGACTCGGCAAGCCTCGACCAATTGCACTCGGCGGCGATGCTCATCGACGAGGGGCAAGAACTGCCGGCAGCTCTCGACGCAGCGCTGCTGCATGGCACGAGTCTCGGTGGAGCACGGCCGAAAGCGACTCTCACCGACGCAAACGGAGACGAATGGATCGCGAAGTTCGCCTCCTCCGACGACCGCGTGTTCTCTGCCGTCAACGCCGAGGGCGCAATGCTCGAACTAGCCCGGCACGCCGGTATTGATGTGCCAGAGAGCCGCGTGGTCTCGTCGCTCGGCAAAGAGGTTCTGCTCGTTCGACGATTCGACCGCGACGGGCGCGGTGGGCGACACCACGTCGTGTCCGGTTTGACAATGTCGCAGACAGACGAGATGTACGCCCGCTACGTGTCGTACCCGCAGATTCTCGATGTGCTCCGCGAGTTCGCGGTTGACGCCACCCAACCCGGGCCCGAGTTGTTTCGGCGCATCGCGATGAACATCGCGATCAGCAACAATGACGATCATGCCCGCAATCACGCGGCGTTCTGGGATGGTAAGCACTTGAGCTTGACCCCCGCCTACGACCTAGCGCCGGGGCAGAGGTCGGGAGACACGTTCGCGCAGGCCATGGCGTACGGCCGACAAGCTGACACCCGGGTGTCGAACTTCGGTGCGCTCGTTCGGGAGTCCGAAACCTATGGTCTGAACGCGGCGCGCGGCCGCGACGTGATCAACCAACTGGTGTCGAGCATCGACGAGAACTGGAACGATGCCGCCGACATCGCTCGACTGAGCAGCGCAGACAAGCACCACCTTCGCGAGAGGCAGGTGCTGCCGCGGGCGGCGTTCTTCGACTACGAGTGAGCGACCACCTCCGGGGGCGCAGCGGTGCGGCCCCGCCGGGAGTGGGCGAACAGCAGGATGCCGGCCAAGGTATCCGCGACGAACACGCACAGCAGGATCGAGTACAGCACTGCCAAGGCTCTCCCGATGCGGCGCTCGCGACGCAGCGAAGCGACGGCCGCCCACCCGTAGACCGACGTCGAGATCATCGCCAGGTAGGTGAGGACGGTCGCAACGGCGACGGCAGCGAGTATCGCTATGCCAATTCCCTTGACCAGCAGAACCGTGCCGCCAAAAGCGGCCAAGCCCCAGATCGCGAAATTAATCAGGAAGAACGGGATCGCGGCGAGCTTTGCAGCGAACACACCAGTCCCCAACTCCCGCGTCTTGCCAGCGCGCACCTTCCGGACGCTATCGATGATCACGAGAATCATCACCACGAGCAGGAGCACGTTCCAGCCGAGAATGATCCCCCAGAACGCGCCGGATCCGTCGTCTGACGCACTTTGGTACGCATCCTCGGACGCGCTTTGGGCGGCAATCAAGAAGAACATCCCGATATAGACGAAGGTCCCGAGCAGCATCGTGCCCGCTTGAACAAATCTCATGATGAATATGATAGCCGCCCACGTCGAGCTTGGGCGAGCGGGCGGTGCCTCGCTTGCCGCGTGTCCCCACGCCCGCCGATCTGCGACGCAACTACCGGGTAGGGCAGGTCAGCGAGTAACCGAAACCCTCAGCAGACCCTAGTCATGCCCCACGGAGTCGCCGCCTTGGGGGCTACGCAGCCGAGCTGCCCAACTGGTGAGTCGGTGCTTGATCGCGTCGAGCTCGGCCGGGTTGACGCCGTATTCCTTAAGATCGTCGTCAGTGAGCCGGTTCACCCGCTCAAGCTGGATAGCGAACATGCCGGCATCGAATCCCGGATCCCGTTCGGCTGCCGCCTCCAGCAGCTCGGCATCGGCGTAGTGGCCGGACGCGCGGATTGCGTCGACATCGAAGTAGTCGCGGGCCTCACCACGGCTGTAGAGAGCAGAGACCTTGTTGCCGATCGCATCGCGGAGGCTCAGCACCGGGCCAACTTCAAGCGTGACTGGCTCGGCCTCCCGCCAGTCCATCCCCAAGTCGATGTCTACCTGTCGGCCGTCGG
>JANONY010000086.1:0-3324 GCA_031421055.1 Actinomycetes bacterium
GCACAGGCAGTAGCACCGAGCAGCGGATGGGCGTGGCCGGAGCCCGGTCTGCGCTACGGCAATGGCTCCGTCGCCGAGGCGCTTCTCGTTGCCGGGGCGGCACTCAACGACACCGGCTTGATCGAGCGCGGGCTTGCCGCGCTGACCTTTCTGGTCGAGACCGAGACGCGCGACGAGCACTTCTCTGTGACCGGAACGGGCGGCAGAACGGTCGATGACCTCGGCCCGCAATTCGACCAGCAGCCAATCGAACTCGCGGCGATTGCCGACGCTGCGGCGCGCGCCTTCGACGTGACCGGCGAACCGCACTGGGCTCGCACGGTCCAGCTCGCCTGGGAGTGGTTCATCGGCAACAACGACAGTGCAGTGACGATGATCGACATTGACACCGGGGCCGGATACGACGGCCTCACCGCGACGGGGCGCAACGAGAACCGTGGGGCGGAATCGACGCTGGCGGCCCTGTCCACCCAGCAAGTCGCCCGACGTTTCGAGTTAGCGGCGGCGCGATGAGCGGCGGCGCGATGGGAGGCGGCGCGATGGGAGTCAGCACGATGGGAGTCGAGGCGCGCGACCACGGGGTGGAACTGCTTGCCGACCCCGGACGCGTCGTCGGCCGGCTCTTTCTGCCCGGCGAGAGCTATGGGCCAAGCCGGCCGCGCGTTGACGTCATCGCCGACCGTGTCGCCGCGCTGACCGAGGCGCAACTCGAGCGGCAAGCCGAAGCGATCATCGCCGACTTTGGCGGTCGGCATTACCAACTCGAGAAGCTACTGTCGGCGCACTCGACACAGGCTCTTGCGACAATCGGACTCGACGTACCTGTGAGCGAGGCCGAGAATATTGTGCTCGGCGCCTGCTTCACCGCCGAATACGCGGTCGAGGGTGCCGCACTGTGCAACCCGAGCCTTGCGGTGCACCCCGATCAGGCCGGCCTTGCCGAAGGGCAGTTGCGGGTCGTGATGTCGGTGCGCGAAATTGGCGAGGGTCATGTTTCGACCCTGGGATTCACATCCGCGGTCATTGGTCCGGAGGTCGGCTGGGTGTTTGAGCCGCGCGACTTTCCCCTCGTACCCGCGACGGTGACGCGCGGCGAGGCCGACTGGAACGTCTACCACGCAAGCTTCGCCCACGACTCCACCCTGAGTCAGCGCGTACTTCAGCCCGCGCTCGCAGAAGAGAAGAACGGCATCGAAGACGCGCGACTCGTTCGCTTCGTGCACGCCGACGGCACTGCTGACTACCGCGCGACTTACACGGCCTACGACGGCCTTCGGGTGACTCCGCGGCTCTTGATTACGAAAGACTTCAGCACCTTTGTGAGTCAGCCACTGTTGGGCGCGGCGTCGACCAATAAGGGCGTCGCGCTGTTTCCCCGACTGGTCAACGGCGAACAGCTCGCACTCGTGCGGTCTGACGGCGAGACCAATGCGATCGCGCGCACGGTCGACGGCGAAGAGTGGCACGACGAGACACCGGTCTTCGGCCCGCGCTGGCCCTGGGAACTCGTGCAGTCGGGCAACTGCGGGTCACCGATCGAGACCGAGCACGGCTGGCTCGTACTCACCCACGGTGTTGGACCGATGCGGGTCTACTCGATGGGAGCCGTGCTGCTCGACCTCGACGACCCGTACACCGTGCTCGCCACGCTGCACCAGCCGCTGCTGCGATCGACCGACACTCGCCAGAACGGCTACGTGCCCAATGTCGTCTACAGCTGCGGCGGGATCGTGCACGAGGGAACGCTGTGGATTCCGTTCGGGGTCGGCGACAACCGCATCCGTGTCGCCTCGGTCGGCGTCGATGAGCTCGTCGGGGCGATGCTGCGGGAGTAGGCGCGCGCGAGGATTTGGGCCGTGGCGGTGAGCACCGCGCACGGAGTATTCACAGGCTTTTCACCGCAGAGGGGCTTTCGCAGCGAGCAGCGCGCGCGGTAACGTTTCGGTAACGTCATCGCCTAGACCGAGGAGCTCGCATGGAGAAGTACAGCCGAGTCATTGAGCTTTGCGGTCGCAGCTTTCACTGCAGCAAGACCATGGGCGACATCTTTCTCGCGCACGCCGCCGACCTCGCGGCTCGCGGTGTGACCGAACTCGTCTCGCTCGTGCATGAGGGCGGCGTCGATCAGTTGATGGTTGGCCCGGCCACGCGTATTACGGTCACCGAGTTGCTCGCCCGCGTTGAGCCGCCAACTCCAATCACCGGCATGCCAACCATCAGCGCCGCCTAACCGCCCTCGCCGTCATGTCACGGCGCAGCGCAATAGGCTGACCGCATGCAAGCAGTTGCCGTCGCTCAGTTTGCGCCAGGGCCAGAGCGTGATGCCAATCTGGCCGCGATGCGGTCGCTCGCGACTACCGCCGTCGCGCGCGGTGCAACGCTCGTCGTGTTTCCCGAATACTCGTCGTACTTCACTCCAGAGATGGGACCCGACTGGATCGCCGCGGCCGAAGCGCTCGACGGCGTCTTTGTGCACGGCCTTGCCTCAATCGCTTCCGACCTCGCGATCACGGTCGTCGCTGGACTACTCGAGGCCGCGGGTGAGAAGGCGCACAACACGGTGGTTGCCGTTGCGCCCAACGGCGAACTACTCGCGACCTACCGAAAGCAGCACCTCTACGACGCGTTCGGCAGCGTGGAGTCCGAGTGGATCGCGCATGGCCCACTCGGCGCGCTCGAGACGTTCGGGTGGCAGGGGTTCACGGTGGGAATGCAGACCTGTTACGACATCCGGTTTCCAGAGGTCAGCAGAGCGCTCGTTGATGCCGGTGCCGATCTGCTAGTTGTGCCAGCAGAGTGGGTGCGAGGCCCGCTGAAAGAGCTGCACTGGCGCACGCTTCTCACGGCCCGCGCGATAGAAAACACGGTGTACGTGGCCGCAGCAGATCACGCGCCGCCGATCGGCGCAGGCAACAGCATGGTGCTTGATCCGATGGGCGTCGAACTCGTGACGATTGGGGAGAATTCGGATGTCGCGGTGGCCTTCCCGACCCGCGAACGACTCGCCGACGTGCGCCGAATCAACCCAGCATTGACGCTTCGCCGGTACCGCGTGTCCGCATAAATGAGGACACGCGGCGACCCGGGGGTGCCCCTCGACTTGGGGCAGCGCTTTGGCTAAAAACGGCGAAAAGCTGCGCGGTTTGAGAACCGTTTGAGCGGCGCCTCGTGTAACTTGAAGGGACGGATCGACGTAGTGCTCCGTTACAGACCGGGGGGCGCGTGAATGACCGAACTAATTGATCGCGTGCGCATCCTCATCGTCGACGACAGCGAAGACCAGCAGTTGTTGCTGCGCCGCTACTTCGAACGAGCGGGGTGCGA
>JANONY010000087.1:0-14042 GCA_031421055.1 Actinomycetes bacterium
CGGTCACCCAAGTGACGGCCACCGGCCGCCTGCCTCGACCGCAGACCTCGACAACGCAGATTGGTGACACGGCGGCTCCGGGAGCGCCACCGCGCCGCACCAGCTCGGTCGATACGGTCGACCTCGGCCGAGGTGTTGAGCGCGCCGACTCCGCTTCGCCGAGCCTCGACAGAGCATCTCGCACCGTCGCTGCTCTGCTCGGCGAGCGGTTCGGTGGGTTCGCGGCTGGCTCTGGCGTGCTCGTTGAAGTTACCGGCGCCCGCACGGGTGCGCAGTTTGTCGTCTCAGCGGCGAGCGAGCTCAACGGGTTGACAATCACCGAGGCCATCGCTGAGTCGCGCGCGCGCCTTACGGCAGAGTTTGCCGCGGTCGACGGCTCAGAGCTCGATGCGCATCCATCTGATGACAGTGTCATTGGCGGGCTACCGACGCGCGACGCTCTGCGGGTATTCGCTGACGCCGGCCTCGAGAAGCCCATGACCGTCGGCCAACTCGACGTCAGCGACGCCGTGGAATGGGTGCGGGTTACGGCTCACGTAGACGGTTACGTGCCTGGATCGGTCGTATACCTCGCGGTGACGACAAGTCCCATTATCGTTGCGGCCACGCTGGTCTCGCGCACCGGCAGCGCCGACCTCGTTGGCCTCGTGCCGACCAGCCTTCTCGAGGTCGGGGGCCACAACCTGCGGGTCGTCGGCATCCGCCAATTGACGGGAATCACCGCGGATTCAGATGGTACCGTCACGATCAGCGACGCGGCGATGACAGAGATCCGCCGCTTCGACCTCGGCACTCAGGCAACGGTGCGCCTCGTTGGAGCGAATGACACGGGAGGCAGCTACCATGTCGTTCGCATCGTGCAGCTTAACCCCGACGCCCCATGGTGGACCGTGATTCTGCTCGGACTGCTTGGCCTAGCCTTGACTGCCGGTGTCGCTCTCGTGCGTAGCTCGCGCCGCCGTACTGCGTTCAGCGTGAGTGTCGCGCTCGGCGTGCTGACTCTGCTGCCAGAGATCGCTGGCTGGCTGACGCGCGCGTACGACGTCATGGCGTGGGGACTCGTGGTCGGAGCGCTCGTTCAGCTTGCGCTGTGGGGTGCGCGGTGGGTTACCCATCGCGATAGGCGCCGGGCTGATACCAAGCACCGCGACGACGTCGCGCTGGCCTAGCGCGCCGAGTACAGGGAGCGACCACTGGCCGCGAGCATGACCACGTCGACCAAGGCAGCGATCATGATCAGGCGAAAAAGGATGCGAGTCGCGTTGCCGCGCAGCGCCAGCACGATGCTGGCGACGGCAAGTGCCACGCCGAGCGCGAAGCCGACCGCCTGCAACAACGTTGGCACACCGAAGTACAGCAGCGCAGACGCGGCGCCGAGCGCGATGGCGATGACGAGTCCAGACCCACGTACGCCAAGGCGGTGGGGGAGTCCGCGGATGCCGGTGACCCGATCGGCCTCGAGATCTGGCAACACGTTGGCGAAGTGAGCAGCGGTGCCGAGCAGAGCCCCGGCTCCGAGGGCCCACCAGGCGGCAAACGCCGGGGACGTGCTCGACACGGTCACGAGTGTCGGGAGCAGTCCAAAGCTGAACGCGAAGGGCACAACCGAGAACGGGGTGTTTTTGAACCACGCGTTATACAGCCAGGCCGAGGCGAGCACGATGACGTGCACCAGCACGGCGGTCGGGCCTAGCGGCACCGTGAACGCGATGGCGAGAACGGCGCACACGATCGCCGAGGTTCGCACGGCGGAGGCGGAGATCGCACCGGTCGCGATGGGCTTATCGGTGCGTCCGGCGGCCTCGTCGCGGTGCGCGTCGATCCAGTCGTTCGAAAGCCCGACCGAGAGCTGATCGAACAGCATCGCGGCACCGAGTAAGGCGACGCGCCACGGCTCGAGGCCAGCCCCAATGCCGAGCACGACGGCCACAGCGGTCACCGCAACGCTTGGACCAGGGTGGCTTGAAGCGAACCATGCGCGCACGAGGATTGCGGCGGGCTTCACGACTCTAATCTAGGGGCAGTGTCTCTAGCTGAAAGTTTTTGAGCGCGTAGTCGGTGACTTCGATTGACACGACCGCCGATGCCGGTACCGGCGTCGTGTCTACGAACACAACGGCAGCGACGGCCGTGAGGGCGATGATAGCTGCGGCCGACGCCGCGCCAATACCGCCAGCGATGGGGGTAAGGCGCGACGTTCGGCGGAGCTCGATGACGACCATTCCGAGCGCGACTACAGCAGTGACGCCCAAGGCGATCGAGACTGCGAGAGGTAGTCCGCTGTGCGCGGTTGCGGGGGCAATAATCTGCGCAGCGCTCAAGAAAATGGTCGTCACTAGCTTTCGTTCCCTTCGGGTAGGAACTTCAGTGCAGCTGCGCGGCGAGCCGTGCAGCTACGGGCACAATTTCTTGCCGGTACTGTGTCGGGTACAGCACCCACTGACCGCTCCACCCTTGTTGTGGGGGTAGATTTCTCGGCCAGCGACTACACCCTACGGAATGGGATGCGGTATTTCAAGTTGACTCGGCCAATTGTGACAAAACCTGCATAGCGCGCACAAAAACAGCGCCCTGCGTCGCGACGCGTGCTGTTCAGATCGACCAATGGCAGATAGCTGCGAGGCGAATCGCTACCGATTCCTACCGCGTCAACAAGGGCGCCTTCTAGGTCGGTGTGAGTTGCTCCGCGCACGAGCTCGAACACACACTCCTCGCGCGCTGATACCGTTCAGGCGAAGCCGACGACAGGAGACATGCATGGCCGAATTGACGGTGAGCGACATCGAGTTCAGCTACGAGGTTGAAGGTCAGTCCAAGCGGCTGCGCGGGGTGTTCGGCGTGCCGCAGGGCACGGGTCCGTGGCCAGGGGTCGTCATCATGCACGAGGCCTTCGGCGTCGACGAAGAGATGCGCAAGCACGTCGCGCGACTCGCGGGCATGGGCTACCTCGCTCTGATGCCAGACCTGTTCAGCGATGGCGGCTTTCGTCGATGCATCTCGGCGACCACGCGTGCCATGGCCAGCGGGGAGGGTCGCGCTTACGCCGACATCGAGTCGGCGCGGCAGACGCTGTTGTCCGACCCCCGCTGCACCGGCAAGGTTGGAGCGATCGGATTCTGCATGGGTGGCGGGTTCGCCCTGATGACGGTCGGCACCGGCTTCGACGCCGCCGCCGTTAACTACGGCATACTGCCGCGCGACCTGGAGACCGCCTTCGAAGACTCCTGCCCAATCGTCACGAGCTACGGCAAGAAAGACAAAACGCTCAGGGGCGCGACGGCCACGCTTGACGCGGTACTGACCCGCAAGGGTGTGGTGCACGACTCCGCGGAGTACCCGAATGCCGGCCACGCGTTTATGAATGATCGCCTCAACGGTCCGCCCATCATGCGACCGCTTGTTCGCGTGATGAACTTCGGGCCAGAGCCAGATTCGGCGAAAGACGCCTGGTCACGAGTGGAGAACTTTTTCGCGAAGTACCTCAGCTAGTCTCTGCGGCCGATCACGAGCCTGAGCCCGCCGTCGAACGACTCGAGTTGCCGAAACGCGGCGTACTTGGCGTCCCATGCTCCTGACTCAAGGTCGGCGCTGAGCTGGGCTTCGAACCGCGAGACGACCTTCTCCGGCACAAAGCTCCACGCCGACATCGCTCGGCGGGTACCCGGATCGAGCATGCGCTCCGGGCGAGCGAAGAACGCCTGGCCGAAACCGTCGATGCAGTCGCTCGGGATCATTACCGTCTGCACCTCGACGACCGGCCCGATAGATGCAGCGATTCGGTCAATCGTCGGCATGCGGTGCGACTCGACTTCGAGCAATTCTGGAACGTAGTCCATCACCCACCAGTGCTCCGGCGGCACGGGATCGAAGGTCAGGATCACGACCGGCCCCCTCGATACCCGCCGCATGCCAGCGAGCCCAGCCTCGAGGTCCGGCCACTGGTGCACCGTGACGCTCGCCATCGCCGCGTCGAAACTGTCGTCGTCGAATGGCAGAGTCTCTGCCGTTGCGTCGATCGCACGTGTGAGCCAGTCGGGCCGCTGTGCGCGCATCGATGCAGAGGGCTCGACTGCGGTCACTTCGCGGTCGGTCGGCTCGTACGAGCCGGCCCCAGCCCCAACGTTGAGCACGGTGCGAGCGTCGTCGAGTGCGGCGTGAAAGCGGGCTGCGATGCGCGGATCCGGCTGCCGCACCCGCGCGTAGCCGCCGCCGATCTCGCCGTAGTCAGCGTCGCCGGCCGAGCCATCAGAAAATCTAGTCACGTCTGCCAACGCTACCGTCCACAGGGAGCGTTGACCTGATGAGTTCGGCGTCCGCACTCGAGAGGCCCGCGGTTGCGGCGAATTGCGACCACGAGGCGACCGCGTCGCGCACGGTCGCGATTGCGGCTCGCGCGCCGGGCACCTTGTGACGGTCGGCGACTGCGAGAAAATCGTCCGTCGACGCTGCGCTGAACTTGCCGTTGGTCGACATGAGGTGTTGGTAGGTCCACTCGCCCCGTGGGTTGTAGGCAAAGGTGACGTCGTACGCGGGGGAGAGCTGCCATGCAGCGCTCGCACCAGCCAGCAGAAAGGAGTGATTCTTGGTGTGGTCGTCGTTGTTGTTCGCGAGCACATTGAAGATCATGCGCCTAAAGATCTCGCCTCGCGCCTCGGCGCCGAGCCCAACTTCGTCGGCCGCGAGAAAGAGCTGCGCGTAGTCGTGCGTGGCGCGTTGTCTGAAGTCGAGGTGGCTGAGCCCGCACAAGGTGAGGCTGTGTACTTTCGTGCCGTCGTCTTCTCGGTCGAAGCGTCGCGTCATGAAGTGTGCGCGGCCGTTCTCTTCCAACAAAGTTGACTCCATCATCCGGATGCCCGCCGCTTGCGCCATGAGAAAGTACGCGTACTCGACGCGGCCGTGCTCCGCACTCGTACCGAGCTCAGAGTCGCGTCCGAGCCCGTCGAGCTTGATCAGCCAGTATTCGAACCCAGGGTCGGCTGGCAGCTGGCCGCTCCTGATCTCGCCAGTGTGGCGGTTCCAGGCGATGACGGCCTTTGCTCGTGCTCCGCCAGCCGAGGTGCCGACCTGAATCAGTCCCTGAATTGCCGCCTTTGTCTCGCGGTCGTCACCGAACTCGCCGTCGATTAGTGAGCGTGCTCCCTCGACGAGCGCACTCATCTCGACGGCACTGGGCTTGCGGTGTCGCGGCCCGCGCGACGGGGCGAATTCGAGTGCGCCCATGCCGCGGCTGGCCATGTAGGCGAGGCGGTCAAGAGGTGTCACCTGTTCTCGCGGAACACCGTGGGTGGCGAGCCATGCGTCGATGAGGGCGTTGCCGAAGTCGTCGGGCAGCGCGTCGGCGAGCATCGCTGGCAGTCGGTGAAAAGTATCGGTGGATAGCAGCGGGAACACGAACGGACCTGCCCCGGTGGGCATTCTTCCTGGTGCGAGTTGGACACCTCGGTCTGCCCACTCCGGAAAATATTCGAAAGCGTAGTAGCCGCTTGCCGGATCGAGCGCCACAGCGCCGACCGATTCGCCCCACGCGCGAACCTCAACGGCGTCGACCGGCACGTAGGCCATTACGCGCCGCGCTTTCGATACACCCGACGCCGCGGCTCGACGCTCGAGCTGCGCAACACGTCAAGCGGACTGACGCTGAGCCGCGGCGACAGCGAGGCGAGCCAGTCCTCGCGGTCGAGTGCGCGCGCTACGCACACGACCGTTTTGAGGGTGGAGCCACGGCCCTGCTCGAGGTTCTTCACTGAGCCGATGCTCACTCCGGCGGCGTCGGCGAGCTGTTGCTGATCGAGGTTGCGCTGCAGACGCTGTTGGCGCACCTGCTCGCCGAGGCGTAGTTCCCACTCGTCGCTCGAAAGAGCACGGCCCACAATAGTCATATTCTTAGTCTTACAAAGAATAACTGCGCTGTAAAGCTATAAATTTAGCTTTTGTATCGATCCGAATAACCTGCGGGCAGAACGCCGGTAGCGCTGAATTGGGTCGAGAGTCGCGCGCCATCCGGGGCGTAGTACCAATCGATCTCTGCGGATGCTTCGGGCCCGTCCTTGCTTCTGCCGCCGGCGAGTACCGCTTCACTCGTTGAAAGCTGACGAATCGCAACCCCCACCACATTCTCCGGATGCGCGTGCGCGAAGTCGCTATACAGCGTCTCGTCGTGCTGACCGTCGTCACCGACTAGGAGCCAGCGCAGTTGCGGAAAGTCGGCGGCAAGCCGTTCGAGCGCCACGCGCTTGTGCTCTCGCCCGCTGCGGAACCAGCGGTCGTGGGTCGGTCCCCAGTCGGTCAACAGAAGTGCACCCTGCGGGTAGAGGTTGCGCTCGAGAAACCGGGTGAGTGTCGGGGCCACGTTCCACGCGCCCGTTGACAAGTAAATGACAGGCGCGCCTTGGTGCGTTCTCATGAGGCGCTCGTAGAGCACGGCCATGCCTGGCACCGGCCGCCTAGCGTGCTCGTTGAGCACGAAGGTGTTCCAGGCAGCGAGGAATGGCCGTGGCAGCGCCGTGACCATCACCGTGTCGTCGATGTCAGATACCAAACCGAACCGCACCTCTGGGTCGACTATGAAGATCGGCGCGACGACAGGTTGCGAACCTTCAACAGAAATCAGGATGTCGTGCCAGCCTGGCGTGAGCGACACCTCCACGCGCATGTCGACGACGCCACCGCGATCGGCGAGCACTTCGTGACGTGTGCCGCCTGCGGTCACGGTGACGCGGGCGTTGCCCAACTGTATTCCGGTGAACGAGCGCCAGCCTCTGCGGCCAACGAGCGGCGTGCGATGCGCGGCGTCTTTGTGTCCGAGCTGAATTCGGCACAGCACCCGAACCCACTCGGTCGAACCGTAGCCAGTGAACGGCACAACCCCTGGCACGAGACCGCGGCGGCGACCCCAGCGCGCACGGAGCCGGTGGAACCAGTCTTCAGCCCGTGCGGCACGGTGCAGCCGAGTGAGCGATTGCACGACGTGGACGGGTGCAGAAATCGGCCGGACCATTAGTTCAGTCTCGCACGGCTTCGAAAAGCGAACATTCTCTGAGAAATGCCCGGGAGACTGTCGCTAAGTTTGCTCATAAAGAGGATCATTGAGAAAAGCATTCTCAATGCCTGCCCCCGTCGCGGGGGCGCGCTAGTATTGCACAGGATTATGAAGGAGTATCACGTGCTATTTTCCGCCCTTGCAGAGCACTCCGGCCTTGGCTCACCTGCTTTGCGAAATGAACCTGTCCAAGCCAGAAGCACCGCGCGCCTCGCCGCTCTGCTAGACGCGGCGGCCTTCGTTATCGACGAACTCGGCTATGAGCGACTGACGACAGCCATGGTCGCCGAGCGCGCCGGCGCGTCGATTGGTACTGTCTACCGCTATTTTCCCGACCGCATCGCGGTGCTACAGGCGCTTGCGGCTCGCAACCTTGAGCGCACTCTTGCCAAAGTGGCCAAGCACATGGCCGACGAGAAGCACCAGTCATGGGCTGACGCCGTCGACGCTGGCTTCGAGGTATTCGTCGATGCATTCCGCAACGAGCCGGGATTCCGCTCCCTTCGCGTCGGGGATGTAATCGACCTGCAGCCGAGCCCGAACGATCGCACCTACAACTCGCTCGTCGCCGAGACGATGCTTGGCGCAGTCGCCGGGCGCTTCGGAGTCGAGGCGACGCCGCAAGCGCTGTTTGCTTTCGAGGTTGCCGTTGAGATGTCGGATGCACTCGGAGCACGCGCCTTCACCCTCGATACGAAGGGCGACGCCGCGTTCCTTGCTGCGGCACGCGAGACCGTGCACACCCATCTCGCCAACGCCCTTGGCGCCAGCGCCTAGGGCGCCAGCGCCTAGGTCGCACAACCGCACCGCGTCGCAGCGCGTGATGTTCGAGCCGGGTCGGGGCACCATTGACCCTGCCTCGATCGGAGGGATCGCCATGCCCGCTCGGCTCAGTGATCGACCCGGTGCTCGGCCCAGTGCTAGGCCCAGTGCTAGGCTCGCGAGCTGCGTCGCGCTGCTCGCCGTGGCAGTCACTCTCGCGTCGTGCACGGCAACGGAAAATCCTCTTAGCCTGGGCGAAGCGTCCGAGCACCGCGTGACCGTTGGCTCCCAGGGAAACCCAGAGAACGAGATTCTCGCCCAGATTTATGGTCAAGTTCTCGAGCAAGCCGGGTACTCCATCACGTACGAGCAGGCAATCGGCGCGCGCGTCACGTTCATCGCCGCGCTCGAGGGCGGAAAGCTCGACCTCGTACCCGACTACTCCGGTGCTTTGCTTTACGACCTTGACTCGAGCGCTTCGGCGACTTCGACTGCCGACATTGGAGCCGCGCTGCCCGAGGCACTCGAACCGTTCGGGCTCGTCGCGCTCGCGCCGTCGCCGGCTGATAACGGTGAGGCGGTCGTGGTAGCTCCGGCGTTCGCCGCAGCCACGAAGGTGGCGAGCATCGCCGACCTCGCACCGCTGGCTCCGACGATCACCATTGGAGCGCGCACCGGATTCGACGAGCAGTATTTTGGCGCTCTAGAAGAGAAATACGGGGTCGTCGATCTCGGCTTTCAGGGCATCGACGGTGACGGGTCCGTGCGTGTGGCCGACCTCATCGGGGACCTAGTTCAAGTCACGAGCATTTCAGCGACCTCACCATTGATCGCCGAAAACGAGCTTGTCGTGCTCGATGACACTGAAGACCTGTTCGTCGCGCACAACGTCACGCCCGTGATCAACGAGGATGCGCTGACGGACGAGATCGAGCACCTGCTCAACGAGGTCTCTGCACGGCTCACGACGCGGGAACTTCGCGGCCTGAACGCCTTCTATGCTGGCCCCCACAAACCGACGGCGGCTGCGCTGGCGAGGTCGTGGCTGGTGGCCAATGGACTGGCTAGGTAGCTACTCCTGGTCGATTGTGCTGACATCGCCGTCACCTGGGTGGCGCATGTGCCTCGCTTCGCGGCGCCCGAGTACGCCGCGGCTGAGGAAGATCAACACGATGAAAAGTACGACGACGCCGACGAACGCATAGCCTGCCCAGTGGATGGTGCCGGATAACTCGCGGTAGCTGCCAGCGGCAAGCGAGCCAACCGTCACGTAGACGAGAGCCCACAACACGCACGCTGGAACAGTCCAGGCCATAAACCTGCGGTAGCGCATGGTGCTCATGCCAACCGTGACCGGCACGAGCGAGTGCAGCACAGGCAGAAAGCGCGACAAAAAGATCGCGATTCCGCCGCGACGGTCGATGTAGTTCTCTGCACGAACCCAGTTGTGTTCGCCGATGCGGCGTCCGAGTCGCGATCCGCGCAGGTGCTGGCCGAGAAAGCGGCCGAGTGCGAAACCGATGCTTTCACCGCTCAGCGAGCCCACGATCACGGCAAGCACCAAGGCGGCCCACTCTGCGAAAGAGCCGACACCCGTGCTTGCGACGAGCACAATTGAATCGCCAGGCACAATGAGCCCGACCAGCACGCTCGTCTCGAGCAACATGCCGAGCCCGGCCAGCAGTGTGCGAAGCACGGGGTCGACCGATTGCACCGTCGACAGGAGCCAGTCGAGCACCTCGTTCACGCCGAGGGCTCCACCTGCGGCAGCGCGTGCGGCAGCGTGTGTCGCAGGGCGTCGAGGCGCTTTCGCCAAAGAGTGAGCCGGCCTGGCAGCTCTGCCGTCGCCGGCCCGCCTACCCAGCGAGTGACAATGCGGGCACCGTGCACGGCGTTGAGGGCCCATAACTCGGTGCCATCGAGCTCCGCGGGCGTGGCGGCCTCGGTGTGGGTCTCGACGCCGAGGGCGGTGGCCAGCGCAAGCAGCGAGCGGCGGGTGACGCTGTCGACGCGAGTGAATTCTGGTGGCACCGTACAGAGGATGCTGCCTCGCCACCAAGCGAGTTCGCTCTGCGATGCCTCGATAACGTAGCCGTCGGGCGAGAGGATGACCCCCTCATCCGCCCCCGCCTGTTGTGCCTCCACGCGCACTCGGGTTAGCGCCTCAAGATCTGGCCCCTTCACGTTCGGTGTGGTGCGCGGGTCGCTTTTCGCGGTGGCGAGCACAATCTCTTTTCGACGCGCTGGCGCGCTCCGCAGGCGCAACAGGTAGCGCGGCCCAGCGTGTATCTCGACGCGCGGAAACCATTCGCCGGTGCGTGGAATCGCAGCGATGGCCGCGTCCCAAAAAGCGCCTGGATTGGAGATCGAGGAGTACCGGCGCGGTATCGAGGTCATGAAACGCTGTCGATGCAGGTCGAGCGCGCGCGTCGCGCCCTCGGTCACCAACCACGAGTCGGCTGCGATGATCGTCGTGTCGGTGAGATCGCAGTGATCGAGTAGCTCCAGCCCGCTCTGGCCGGTCGATGGGTTCTGGCCCCAGCGAAACACGTCGGCAACGGGCGAACTCATAGGCTAAGGCTATGCGAGTGCTGCGGCGGGAGTGCGACTTCGCCGTTACGGCAGAGCTCGCCTACGGCGCCCTGTTCGCCGATTCGACGAACACTGTCTGGCTCGACAGCGGCGAGGGAGCTACCAGCGGGGTCTCCTTCATCGGATGCGGTGCGCGCGTGATCACCGACGACATTTTCAGCGCTCTGCGCTCGATACCCGTTGTTGCGGATTCTGCCCCCCTCGGCTACATCGGCTGGCTCGGCTATGAGCTGCGGGGTGCCACGATGAACGTTGGTCTTGCGCACAGTTCGCGCTATCCGGACGCCTCGCTGCTGTGGGTCGACCGCGGATTGCTGTTCGACCACGCGACCGGTCGCGTCACTTTCGTTGCGCTTGCCGACGCGTGGACGCCCTCGCTCGAGCGCTGGCTGGCACAATCGCTGCGGGCGTTGCGCGCGGCCCGGCCTCGCGCCGTGCCAGTGGCGCCCCCCGCGATCGCTTTATGGCGCTACAGCGACGAGCGCTACCTCGAGATGATTCGCGAGTGCCAGGCCGCGATCGTCGAGGGCGAGGCGTATCAGTTGTGCCTGACGACCGAGGCTTCGGTCACGGTGCGCCCTGACCCGCTCGACGCCTATCTCGCGCTTCGGCGTTCGAGCGCCAGCCACCACGGAGCTCTCGTGCGCATCGGCGAGGTGTCGTTGTTGAGCTCGTCGCCAGAGAGCTTTCTGCATATTTCGACGTCAGGCGAAATTGAGTCGAAGCCGATTAAGGGCACGCGGCCGCGGGGTGCGACGCCCACTGAAGACGCCGCGTTGCGTGTGCAGTTGCTCGAGAGCGAGAAGGAGCGCGCCGAGAACCTGATGATTGTCGACCTCATGCGCAACGACATCGCGCGCGTCAGCGAGGTCGGCTCGGTCTCTGTACCGTCACTGCTTGCGGTGGAGAGCTATCCGCACGTGCACCAACTCGTCAGCACTGTGCGCGGGCAGCTCGCGGCAGGACTCTCGCCGATCGACGCGGTGATCGCGTGCTTTCCGGCCGGCTCGATGACCGGCGCGCCGAAGCAGCGTGCGGCGGAGATTCTTGATCGGCTCGAACAGCGTGCGCGAGGCATCTACTCTGGCGCGTTCGGATATTTCGCGGCCGATGGCACTATCGACCTGGCGATGGTGATTCGCTCGATCGTGCTCGACCCGGCCGGTGCAACGGTTGGTTCTGGTGGTGGCATCACCGCACTGTCTGTTCCTGAAGAGGAACTCGCCGAAGTGCGCCTCAAAGCCGCAGCACTACTCGCGGTGCTCGGGGCGTAGCGGAAAATGGAGCCCACTTTATATAACGGAATGGTAACGAGACCGCTATAGTTGCAGAACAATCTCGCAACGAACGGCTTGTCAATGACGACGGAGCAGTATCGGCAACTTGCTAGCACGCGCGGCGCAAGTGCTCATTTTGACCACCATGTGGCTCGCGGGCTGTTCGCTGCGCTCACCACTATCGGCCTCGTCCTGATCTTCATTTTGAATCCAGACGCTGCGCTCTCGTACGCGAGCAACACCAATCTCTTCGGGGCGCTTCGGGCGCCGGGCGAGCCGGCTTTCATCGCCGGCCACCGGGGCGATCGGGCGCACTTTCCAGAAAATACCCTTCCCGCGTTGCAGGCGGTGCTCGATGGCGACTTCGACTTTGTCGAGACCGACATTCAACTCAGCTCCGATGGTGTGCCGGTGCTCATGCACGACGAGACGGTCGAGCGCACCACGAATGGGGCGGGTCTGGTCGGCTCCCTCACCGCGGCAGAGTTGACCGCGCTCGACGCTGGCTCGTGGTACTCCTATGACTTCGCGTACACGCCAGTGCCGACCCTCGATCAGTTTCTGGAGATCTTCCAGCACTCGACGAAAAGGGGCATGCTCGAGCTCAAAGGCATCTGGACGCCGCAGCAAGTCGCCATCGTCACTGGCCTCATATTCGCGCGAGGTGTGCAAGATCGTGTCATTTTTGCCTCCTTCGATTTCGAGACGCTCGAGAGCATGCGCGAGGCGGCTCCCGCATTCAAGCGCATCATCATTCAGCGATTCCTACCGAGCGATCCGGTCGGCCTACTCAATCGTTTCGGGGCGATCGCCGTTCTGACCAGCGCGGCGTCTTTGGAGCGAGATCCGCAGGCGGTACGTCAGTTGCACGAGGCCGGCCTTGGCATCGTTCTCTACACCCTCAATAGCGAGGCAACCTGGACTGAAGCCCTCGCACTCGGAGTCGATGGCATCATCACCGACAAGCCGAGTTCGCTCGATAAGTGGATCGCAAAGAACGCTCCTGGCACCTAGTGTTGGGGTGTGAAGCGACTGGTCCGAATTCTCGCGGTGCTTGCAATTTCCATGTCGATTCCGATTATCGGGGCGTCAAGCGCGGCAGCTGACACCAACGCCTTCACGATCACGAGCTTTGAGGCCGACTATTATCTCGCGCGCGACACAGACGGGCGCTCGACACTGCGCACGGTCGAAACGATCGTCGCGCAGTTTCCCGACTTCGCCCAGAACCATGGACTTCTGCGCGATCTTGTCGATGACTATCAGGGCCAACCGACGAACATTTCGATCGAGTCGATAACCGACGCGGCTGGCCATCCGTGGCCGTGGGAGTCAGAGAGTAGTGACGAGTTTCTGCGGCTGAAGATTGGCGATGCAGACCGCTACGTGCTTGGCGAGCAGACTTTTGTGATTACGTACACGCAACACAACGTCACCCTCTTCGATACAGCGAATGGTGTTGAGGAGTTCTACTGGGACACCAACGGCACCGGCTGGCCGCAGAGCTTTGGCGTGGTGACCGCGAGACTACACGTGCAGAGCGATCTGGCGGCCGAGTTGAACGGCAACATCGGCTGCTACCGCGGCTCATACGGGTCAACCCAAGAGTGCCAAGCACCGGCGCAAACCGGCTCGGATGGCGACGTGATTTTCGAGGTCAGCGAACGCGATATCGCCCCTTACACCACCGTGACGCTCGCGATCGGCTTCAACCAAGGCAGCTTCGTGCCGCGAGACAACTCGGCCTGGGCCTCGCCGTTGTTCTATGTCGAACTTGTCACCGTTGTGCTCGCGGTTATCGTCGCCGTTGTCGCTCTCGTGCTTCGGTTCACTACCTTTGCTGACGCACCCGGCCGACCGACGATCGTCGCGGAGTACCTCCCGCCATCCAACGCCAGCCCGGTCGTGGCGGGAGTGGTGACCAACCGCAAGAAGAAGGCGGTGGCGGCGCAGATGGTCAGTTGGGCCGTTAACCACAAGATCCGCATTATCGAGTCACCGGCCGAGGGTTTCTTCGCCTTCGGCGACCAGTACACCCTCGAGCTGCTCGACCCAACCGGCCTCGACGACGACGAGACGCGCCTGGCGCGGACCTTCTTCGGCAGCCTCGCACCAGGCAGCCAGTACACGATCAGTCGTTCCGACACTGCGGTCGGCAAGGCGATCTACACGCAGTTGCAGAGTCTTCACCAGGCAACGGATGACAGGGGCTGGCACAAGAAAATTTCTGTCGCACGCCGTATTTTGCCCGCGATCGCGGTACTCGGTGCCTCAGGACTCGCGTTCCTCATGTTCATTTTGATGGTCGACGACGGCCGCGGTGACTACGCCCCGTTCTTGCTGTGGTTGCCAGCGGCATTGGCTGTGCTTAT
>JANONY010000088.1:0-1815 GCA_031421055.1 Actinomycetes bacterium
GCAGATTCTCGCCGACCCGGCCGGAGACCACGACTGGCGCATCACCGCGACCGTCGACCTGCTCGCCTCAGAAGAGGCCGGGGTGGCCGTTGTGACGGTAACGGCGGTCGCCGCGCTCTAACCGACGCACACCGCGCGTGCCGGGCGTGCCGACGCTCCGCGCGGAGCGATTGCAACACGCCGTGTGAAACAGCCGCGCTGCGCGGTGTGTTGACCGAATCTCCTCGCTGAGCGCTGGAGATGCACTCCGGCCTCCGTGCGTGCCCGTCCGCCGTTCAAAATTCAGGAACGAGGGCCGAAAGTGAGCGGTTTAGGCTCACGCGGCCGCCTGAACACTCGCCGTTCCTGAATTTTCGAAAGGAGGTCAGAGGTCGAGGGTGCGGGCGAGGTACTCGTTGCGAAACTTGCCCACAGGGTCGAGCCGCGCAGCGAGCGCCCGGAAGTCATCGAACCGCGGGTAAAGCGATCGCAAAGACGAATGCCCCGCCGCGAACCACTTGCCCCAGTGCGGCCGCGCGCCAAGCGGCAGCAGCTCTGCCTCGAGAACCGGCAGCAGCGCCGCGACCTCCATGGGCATCATCTTCCAGGTGAAGTGCAGGTTGACCGTGTCGGTCTCGTACGAGCCGCTCAGCCAGAGCGAGTCGGCGCGCGTCGTGCGGATTTCGCTGACGAGCAGCAACGGCTCGATGCGCGAGGCGAGCGCACGCATCGCCTCGATCGCCTCGACGGCGCGGGCGCGCGGCACGAGGTACTCGGTCTGTATCTCGTCGCCGTTCGACGGGGTAAATTCCATGCGGAAGTGCGGGAGGCGATCCCCCCACAGCCCGGCGACCCCGAGTTGCTCGGTGGTGGGCGCGGCGTCGGCGCCGGGCAGGGGGTGCAGGTGCGCAACCGCGGCCTTCGCGTCGAACAGTTCGCCGCGCACGCGACCAGGTACCGTCTGCTTGAGCCAGACGGTGCCTGCGATGTCGCCGGTCCAGGTGGTGAAGACGCTGACACTGTAGGCGGCGGATGTGACGGTGTCGAGGTTCTCGAGCAGCGCCTTCCAGCTGAGCGCCTCCCACAGCGACTGCCGCACCTCGAACGCGGGTTCGACATCCAAGAGAACGGACGTGAGGATGCCGAGGGCACCCAGCGAAACCACCGCACCATCAAACTCGGGGTCGGCCGGCTGCAGCGTGACGAGTTTGCCGTCAGCGCCGATCATGGTCAGCCCCGCGACCGCTCCGGCAAGGTTGCCGTTGTTGTCGCCGGAGCCGTGCGTGCCCGTCGCGATGGCGCCGGCGACCGAGATGTGGGGGAGCGAGGCGAGGTTGTGCAGGGCGAGGCCGTGCGGGCGAAGGGCGGCGGCGATGTCGCCGTACTTCATCCACGGGGCGACGGCGATGGTGTCTTCGTCGATCACCTCGACCGAGTGGGGCAGGCGCGACGTGCCGACGAGGGTACCGGGGGTGTCTGCGAGGTCGTTGAAGCTGTGGCGACTGCCGAGCGCCCGCACCCGCGGCGCACGTGCCACGATCTCTTGCAGCTGCTCGATCGACTCCGGCTCAACGTAAGACGGGGCCGCATAGGTGTGCGACCCCGCCCAGTTAGTTCCTGCACTCATAGAAGCAATTGTCGCCTGTTAAGGCGAACTAACCAGCACTACTCGTACCGCAGACTGTCGATCGGCGACTGGCGGGCGGCGCGCGATGCGGGCAGCACCGCGGCGATGAACGCAATGCCCATGACCAGCAGCAGCACGCTCAGGATCGACGCCGGCGTGAACGCCACGATCTGCAGCCCGGCCAGGCCGGCGAGAAGCCCGCCGGAGAG
>JANONY010000089.1:0-7058 GCA_031421055.1 Actinomycetes bacterium
TGGACTACGCCTTCTACTACGCCCTCACCATCGGAGTCGAGGTGCTGATCCTGGCCTTCATCCTGCGCTCCGCCTGGACCTGGCCCCGAACGCACTCCGACGCTGCAGATGTCGCGGCAGCCGACCGACTGCGACAGCAAGCGCACGCCTGAGCCATCGGTGCTCGACGCGGGCACGGAAAGTGCCTGCGTCGAGCCTGATGCTCACCGCGGCAACCAAACCGACAGCAGTACCGTGAGATGAACCCCCAAGCCGCGACCGCTGCTGGCAGAACTCGCCCCCCACGCAACCCTGGGCGATTCACTACACGTCGACGCGCCGGTCGCCGATCCGAAGCCCCTGCACCGAAATTGCCCCGAAGCCCGGCAGCGGAGCACTGAGCACCGCATCCCCGTCGGCGTCGGGCATCAGGCCCAACGTGGTCGACAGCGCAGCAATCGCCGCCGAGGCAGACCAGGCCTGGGGCCGGCAGGCGGCGGGATAGGGGATTGGGTGGTGAATGTCGCTGGCGGGGTCACCGGAGTGCAGTTCCGGCATGCGGTAGTCGAAGCTCTCGGCGGCTCGCAGCAGGCCCCTCACCAGCTGCAATGCTGTGTCGGCGAAGCCTTCGCGGGCAAGTCCGAGCGCGGCGATTGCGGTGTCGTGGGTCCACACCGAACCGTTGTGGTAGCTCAGCGGCCAATATCCGTCGGAGTCGGTAGACATGGTGCGCAGCCCGAAACCTGAATCAAGTTCGGGGGAGCCGAGCCTGGCGGCGACGAGGGAGGCTTGATCGTTGTCGAGAAGCCCGGTGCCGAGCAGGTGTCCGAGGTTGCTCGTGACCGTGTCGACCCGGCGCTTGTTCGCGTCGAGCGCGATGGCCGGGTATGGGCCGAGGTCGCCACACACGGCCGGATCGGTGATCCAGAACCGCTGATGGAACGTGGTGCGCAACCGGGCTGCCCATTGCCGCCACTCTTCTGCGCCGGGGCGGCCGAAGTGCTCGAGGAGATCGGCGCCGTGGATGGCGGCCTCGTAGGCGTACGCCTGCACCTCGCACAGGGCGATCGGCCCCTCGGCGAGAGTGCCGTCACGCCACTGCACGCTGTCCCCCGAGTCTTTCCAGCCCTGGTTTGCGAGCCCGTGGCCTGACTTGTCGATGTACTCGAGCAGCCCATCGCCGTCAGCGTCACCGTAGTCGCGCATCCACCCGAGGGCGGCCTCGAGGTGAGGGATGAGCGCATTGACCTCGGTGTCGGGCAACCCCCATCGCCACGCGTCGTGCAGGAGACACACCCACAGTGGGGTGGCATCGATGGTGCCGTAGTACAGGGGCGGCAGGGTGGTGATGTCGTCGAGCACGAGTGACTGTCGACGCAGCTCGTGCATGATCTTGCCTGGTTCTTCGGCGGTCGCCGGGGTGTCGGTCACACCCTGAAACTTCGCGAGAATGCGCAGCGTATCGCCGGCTAGTCGCGTTCCCAACGGCAGCATGAAGCGCGCCGCCCACAGTGAGTCGCGCCCAAAAAGCGTGAAGAACCAGGGTGCACCGGCAGCGAGAAACGTGTGCTCAGGATGCCGCGCGGTTGTCATTCGCAACGCGTCGAGGTCACCGATCGCCCTGTCAACCCACCGGGTGAGGCGCAGGTCATCGGCGACCACAACGGGAACACTCCAGGGCGCGGGGCGTTCGTCGCCAGCGACCGCGGCGATGGCATCAACAGCGTCGATTCGCCAGCTGACGCTGAGGTGGCCGCGTGGCGGAACCTGGAGGGTGCCCCCGAGAGTCACGCCCGACGTAGTCGGCTCGATCCGAAGGCCGGAGGTGGAGATCTGCGCCGAAATGTTCTCCGCACCCCAGAGTGCGCGCGAGACCTCCACTCCCTGCTCGATCTCGACAAGCCCGAACCCGGCGGGGTCGAGGCCCATCTTCACCGCGTCGATCGTGCTGCTGTCGAGGTCGAGCTCAATGGTGATTGGTGTAGAGATGGCCTGGGCGTGCCTGTTGTGCAGTGTGAGGATGTCGCGCATGCCTTGCACGTCCACTGTGCGCTCGATGGTGAGCCGCACCCCTGGGTCGGCCGAGATCGAATCCAGGTGGCGAAGCAGCGAATCGATGCGCACACTGTCGGCCCCCGCGCCGCTGGTGGAGAGGTGCTCGGCATCCCTGTCACCAAGGCGAACCTTGAGCCCGCAGACCAGGCGCACGTCACTGAAGTAGATGCCGTGGATTGCGGAATCACGCATCGAACCATCCGGATCTGACCACGCCTGGGTGGGTGCGCGCAGCACCACCAGCTCGTCGTGCAGTAGCGGTTGAAGTGGAGCGGTCACGGTGGCGGCCTCCCGGCGAGATTCTGGGTTCGGTGCTGATGGGGTTGACACCGCTGTCGTAGTCCGCAACACTACCCTATAATTTGATCGTTCAAATTGTTCCGGTTTCGGTCAGCTATTTCGTAGCGAAACCGGCTGTGACCAGCGTAAGGAGGCGGCAATGGAGCGGATGCCCACCATCGACGATGTCGCTAGTGCGGCCAAGGTTTCCCGTCAAACAGTCTCCAATGTGATCAATTCCCCTGCGATCGTGAAGGAGAAGACCCGCATCCAGGTGCAGGCGGCGATCGACCTCCTCGGCTACCGGCCGCACGCATCAGCCCGCCGCCTTCGCACCCGAAAGTCGTCGACCATCGGGCTTCGCCTCGACCCGTTGCGCGATGGAATCTCCGGCGCAGTACTCGATCGTTTCGTGCACAAACTCGCCGAACGCGCCGACGAGCGTGGGCTGCGCGTCATGATCTTCACGGCCAATGGCGCTGACGACGAGCTGGCACACATTCGTCGGCTGCGAGACGGCTCAGACATCGACGCATTCATCTTGATCGCCACCTTTCACGGGGATCCTCGAATCTCGTGGCTCATTGACCACGAGGTGCCGTTCGTGTCATTCGGCCGCCCGTGGGGCTCTGAACGACCGGATCCGCGTCACCGCTGGGTCGATGTTGACGGGCGCACGGGCGTACGCGACGCGACAAGACGGTTGCGACTGGCCGGATGTGAGCGCGTGGCGTACATCGGCTGGCCGAGCCCCTCTGGCACGGGCGACGAGCGACGGGCCGGCTGGCTCGAAGAGTGTGGGCTGTCGCCCGCCGACCAAAGCCAGTACGAGGCCGTAACCGAAGACGGCGTCGACGAAGGGGCCGCGTGCGCGCGGATGCTACTGGCTCTGCCGGTGCCCCCCGACGCAATCGTCTGTGCGAGCGACTCTCTCGCGCTAGGTGCCTCGATGCAGGCCACTGCCTCTGGCGCAGCTGACCTGCCAATCATTGGCTTTGACAACACTCCGGTCGCCTCGGCAGTGGGCCTGTCGAGCATCGACCAGCCGCTCGACGACGTCGTCGCGGCCGCACTAACCATGCTGTTCGGCAATGAGGGAGATACCGTGCTCCCCAATCCGCGCAGCAACGAGGAGCCGACGAATCGGCTCCTCGTGCCTCGACTTGTCGAACGCCGGTCTACACACCGCGTGCTCGACGAGACCACCGGTGCCTGAGGCTCCGGCAATCACTGATCGAAAGGAAACATCATGAGGACATCACAATGGAGTGCTGCAGCGCTAGCTGCAGGACTCGTCGTCACTCTAGCGGCGTGCGCGCCGGCTGGCGAGGGCACCGAACCCCAGACGGGCCAAGAGTTGACCATGCTCATCGGCTCAAGCGGCGAAGCGGAGACCAACGCGGTGCAGGCGGCCGCTGCCGCCTGGGCTGAGGAAACAGGCAACACCGTCGAGGTCATCGCGGCGAGCGACCTGGTGCAGCAGCTAGGCCAGGGCTTCTCGGGCAACAATCCACCGGATCTCTTCTACATGCCGTGGGACCAGTTCCAGACCTACGCGGCCCAGGGCTTCCTCGAGCCGTACGCCGAAGAGCTTGCCAACGCGGATGAGTTCTTGCCTGCGCTGCGCGAGCAGTTCAGCTACGACGGCCAGTTCTACTGCGCGCCCAAGGACTTCTCGACCCTGGGCCTGCAGATCAACACCGACGCGTGGACCGCAGCCGGCCTGACCGACGCCGACATCCCCACCGACTGGGAGCAGCTCGCGACGGTGGCTTCTGCCTTGACGACAGCCGACCAGGTCGGCCTGTCGATGGGCCGCGAGTACACGCGGATTGGTGTCTTCATGAACCAGGCCGGCGGCACCCTTGTTGACGGTGGCGAGATCACGGCCGACAGCCCCGAGAACGCTGAAGGCATCGCCTACCTGCAAAGCCTCATTCAGGCGGGATCACTGAAGTTCCCGCAAGAGCTCGAAGCGGGCTGGGGCGGCGAGGCCTTCGGACTCGGCAAGGCAGCAATGGTCATCGAGGGGCCGTGGATCAATGGCGCAATGGTCAACGATTTCCCCGACCGCAAGTTCATCTCGGTCGAGCTTCCCGCGGGACCTGCACAGGCCTCGACCTTCGCCTTCAGCAACTGCTGGGGTATGCCAGTTGACTCTGAAACCAAGGATGCAACGATCGACTTGATCGAGTTCCTCACCAGTGACGACCAGCAGCTCGCATTCGCAGATGCCTTCGGTGTCATCCCGTCGACCGAGGCCGGGGCGGCAGCCTACGCCGAGCAGTTCCCAAACAACGCGGCCTTCGTCGCCGGAGTCTCGTCTGCGGCAAGCCCTGTCGCATTCCAGGGTGCTGCCGCGGCGATCGCCGACTTCAACACGCAACTCGAGCAGATCGGCAGCGCTGAGCCGTCGAGCCTGCTCGCCCCGTTGCAGAAGAACCTGCAGGCCGCCTTCGACGAGGCGAACGGATAGCCCTGTGGCAATAGCTGCACAACGGTCTCCCCGCGGCGGAGGAATCCGCCGCGGGGAGACCCGCGCAGGGTGGCTCTTCGTCGCCCCCGCCGTCACGATCACCCTCGTCTTCCTGGTGATCCCGATCTTGCTCGCCCTCTGGGTGAGCTTCAGCGACTGGAATGGCTTTCAATCGCCCCTCAATCCGCGGGTCAACTTTGTTGGCCTCGAAAACTACGCCGCCATCACTGTCGATGACGGCCTCGACCAGCAGAATTTCGGCACAGCCGTGCGCAACAACCTCTATTACGTGCTGTTTGTCGTGCCCCTGCAAACGATCATCGCGCTACTCCTGGCGGTTCAGGTGAACCGAGCGGTCCTGCGGGGTCGTGGGTTCTTTCGCACCGCCTTCTACTTCCCCTCGGTAACCAGCGCCGTCGCGATCGTGATCGTTTTCCAGTTTCTCTTCACCGCGTCGGGAGCAGTAAACGCCGTTATCGGAGCCCTCGGCGTCGATGGCCCCGACTGGTTCAACGACTCGACGGGCCTCATCCACGGCCTGCTTTCGACGGTGGGCGTCACCCAGCCCGCTGGCGTGCTCGCCGAGCCGGGACTCCTCGGCATTTCGGGGTGGGAGTGGATTGCCGGTCCGTCGGTGGCTATGAGCTCGCTGATCATGCTCGCCATCTTCACCACCTCTGGCACCTTCATGCTGCTGTTTCTCGCTGCCCTGCAAAGCATCGGTAACGAGATCGACGAAGCCAGCCTCATGGATGGCGCAGGTCCGGTGCGCAAATTCATCTCAATAACCCTGCCGATGCTTCGACCCACCCTCTTCACCGTGCTCACGCTCGGGTTGATTGGGTCGTGGCAGGTGTTCGACCAGATCTATGTGCTGGGCGGTACATCCGCGGGTGGCACCATCTCGACACCCGCTTTCCTTGCTTACCGTTCGTCGTTCGTCGACCTGGAGTGGGGGCAGGGCGCGGCGATCGCATTCGTCCTGTTCATCTTCATCATCGTGCTCACGCTGCTGCAGCGATGGGCCCTCGCCGAGCGCGAACCCAGGCGCAAACGAAACATCGGAGCACAATCATGACCGCTGTGGCAGGCACACCCATTATCGAGATTCCGCGGCCGCCCCGCCTGCCGAAGCGTCGCAGGCGCTTGGGTGCCCGCGCGCGCACAAGCCTGCTTCTGGGGTACCTGATTCTCATCGGGCTTGCACTGGTCTACATCTACCCGTTTATCATCTCGATTTCCGCATCGTTCAAGACCGACGCCGAGGCGACACAGAACCCGCTCGGGCTCATTCCCGACACGATTACGTTCGCCGCGTACGAACGGCTGTTCGGCGATGTTCCCTTCCCGCTCTGGGCCGGCAACACCGTACTGATTGCAACGATCGTCACCTTCGGCAGGGTGTTCTTCGACTCGCTCGCCGGCTACGCGCTCTCGAGGCTGAAATTTCGCGGGCGCACGGCAATATTCGTGGCGTTCATCGCGATTCTCTCTGTGCCGGGAGTGGTGCTGCTCATCCCGCGGTTTTTGATCCTTCAGCAGCTCGGCCTGTACGACACCTACGGCGGGATGATTATCCCGCTGCTTTCGACGGCAGCGGGCGTCTTCATCATGAAGCAGTTCTTTGATTCGATTCCGGACAGCGTCGAGGAGGCCGCACGCATTGACGGGGCCGGAACGTTTCGAACGTTCTGGACCATCGTGCTGCCCATGGCCCGGCCGGCGCTGGTGACCCTGTTCATCCTGAGTTTTCAGGGCTCGTGGAACGAGCTTGGCCACTTCATCGTCTCGCGGCAAAGCCCGGAGCTGAATACCCTCACCACAGGAGTCGCGTCGCTCGTATCCGGACAGCTAGGCTCGGGCAACCAGTTTCCGTTGCAGCTGGCGGCAGCCGTTCTCATGACCATCCCGGTAGCGGTGCTGTTCTTCATCTTCCAACGACGCATCATGAACACCACTGCCGGCGCCGAAAAGGGCTAGTTCCTCACCGAAGAGCGCTGACAGGAGTATTCGTTTACCTATTCGCCCTCGGTGAATAGGTAAACGAACGGTGCGCCGTTACTCGGCTTCACGCTGACGCGAGTACTTGCTGTCTCGATAGGCATCGACGGCCAACTTGCTCGAACGCACGGTGCCATCCGAGCTGTGGCGCACTTCGAGCCTGCCCCGCGCCGCAGCACCCTTAACGCGTTGAAGGGTGGCCGTGGCGAATGGACTTCACTGCAGGGTTTCCTTCCGGCCAAGGACGCGAACGAGTTTGATCGCCGCA
>JANONY010000090.1:0-2409 GCA_031421055.1 Actinomycetes bacterium
GCGCGGCATGCGCGACCTCGCGAACGGTGCGAAAGAGCGCATGCGCGAAGAGATGGGTCCAGACTTCGACGAGGTCGACTGGAAGAAGCTCGACCCTCGTCAATACGACCCGCGACGCATTATTCGCGAAGCGCTCATCGACGACGAGCCGGTGCCGGTGATCAAGCCGGTCACGGAGTCTGCTTACGCGCAGCGGATGCGCGTCCAACGCGAGGGCAAGCCGGCCCCGTTCGACTCTGAAGCGACCTAGGGTTAGCGGCGCCGTATCGCCTTCAGCACCCGCAGCAGCGCGACGAGCAGCGGCTCCAGAGTGTGCCACTCTTTGCCGGTGCCTGGCAAGGTGATGAGCCCGGTCGCCTCGGCAACCGTCCGGCCTTCAACGAACCGCAACAGCCCCTCTGGGCCATTGCGCCTGCCGAGGCCCGAGTTCTTCATCCCACCCATTGGTGCGTCGACGCTGCCGAAGGTGGCGCGGTATCCCTCGTTGAGATTTATGCTTCCCGCGTGGATGCGGTGGGCGACGGCCCGCGCGTGTCGAAGCGACGACGAGAAGACGGATGCGTTGAGCCCGTACTCCGAGTCATTGGTGAGTGCGATCGCCTCCTCTTCATTCTCGACCACGTGTATCGCCACGAGTGGGCCGAACGTCTCACTCGCGCCGCATGCCATCTCGGCGGTGACTCCGGTCAGGACGGTCGGCTCGAAGAACAGCGGTCCGAGGTCGGGGCGTGCCTTTCCGCCGACGAGCACCGTTGCCCCTTTCGTCACGGCGTCGGTCACGTGAGCCTGGACGCGTTCTAGTTGGGCCGGGGTGGTGAGCGAGCCGACGTCGGTTGAATAGTCGAGGTGTGGGCCTTGCACGAGCGCGGCGACGCGTGCCACGAAGGCCTCGGTGAACGCTGGTGCTACCTTTCGGTCGACGTAGATGCGCTCGATCGACACGCACAACTGTCCCATCGAGGAGAAGCACGAATACACGGCGTTGGCCGCGGCCTTGGCCGGGTTGACGTCGCCGAGCACGAGCAGGGCGTTCTTGCCGCCGAGCTCGTGTGAGACGCCCTTCAGCGTTGACGCGGCCCGCTCGGCAACTTTGAGCCCCGTCGCGGTCGATCCGGTGAAGCACACGTAGTTCGCGGCGTCGACGATTGCGTTGCCAACGACGTTGCCTTCGCCGGTGATGACGGCCCACAGGGCGGCCGGAACACCGGCGTCGATGAACGCGCGGCGTGAGGCGAGAATCGTTAGCGCCCCCTGGTCGTCGGCCTTCTGCACAACGGCGTTGCCGGCGGCGAGGGCGGGAATGACGTCCATCAGCGAGAGGGCAAGCGGGTAGTTCCACGGGGTGATGACTCCGACGACTCCCTTCGGTTCGTACGAGAGCGTCGTACGCATGACCAGCGGTATTCCAGAGCGACGCGATGTCTTCGACAGCACGCGTCGGGCCGAAACGGCGTAGTATCGCGCGACGCTCGCGCCAGAAAACACCTCTTCGAAGGCCTGCCCGCGCGTCTTACCTGTCTCGGTCTGCAGCACATCGAGCAGTACTTCTCGCCGCTCGACCAGCAGGTCATGCGCTTTGAGTAGCACGGCCCGCCGGTGCCGCGGGCCAGCGGCGAGCCACGCCCGCTGGGCGACACGACCGGCTGCGACGGCATCGGTGACGTCGCTCGCTGTGCCGTGTGGCAGCGTGTGCAGCAGCTCGCCCGTAAACGGCGCGATGACGGATGTGGTGGCCGCCCCTGCAACCGAGAGGTCACGAACCAGCTCGGCGGCGAGCGACCGGTCAAGCACTCTTCCGGTCATGGTGCAAGCCTATGCCGATCGCCCCGCCATGCCGAGGCCGGGTCGCTTTATGCTCGCGAAATGAGCGTCTCAGAGCAGCGGGTGCCAGTGTCAAAACAGCTCAGCCGAAAGACGATCGCCACCTATGCCATCGGGTCGTTGGGAACAGGGGGGTTCGCGACTCTACCCGGCCTCGTACTCATCTACTTTCTTACCGACACGCTTGGCATCATGCCGTTGCTCGCCGGCATCCTGGTCACGGTTGCGAAGGTGTGGGACGTTCTCATCGATCCGGTAATCGGCGCGCGCAGCGATCACAGCCTTGCCGTGACGGGCTCGCGGCGACGGTTCATGGTGCTCGGCGCCATACTGCTGCCGATCTTTTTTGTTCTGACCTTCGCGGTGCCAGCCGGGCTCGGGCCGGTGTTGTCGGGGCTCTGGGTACTTATCGCCTTCATGGCAACCGCGACCGCGTTCTCACTGTTTCAGGTGCCGTACATCGCGCTTCCTGCTGAGATCGCCGATGGCTACGATCAGCGCACCCGCCTGCTGTCGGTTCGGGTGATGGTGCTGACGTTTGCGATTCTGCTGTTTGGCGCTGGCGGCCCTTCGCTGCGCAAGCTTGGC
>JANONY010000091.1:0-2827 GCA_031421055.1 Actinomycetes bacterium
GCTGCCAACATAGCTGGGACTCATGGCGTGTCGCGTTTTGTGGAGAAGCTCACAGCCTCGGCGAAGCACGGCGTTCGTCAACTGGTACTCGCAGAAGATGGCAGCGCGCTGTGGCGAGTACGCCGCCCTCAAGCGCGTCACGACCTCCGACGAGATGGACCAACTGCTCGCGGCAGTAGGCAACGCGGTGAGGTGATTCCGCCGCAGCTGAAGAAAAAGGGGTTTGGCGGTCTCCGCGTTGGCGACTCAGGCGCGAAATCCATGACCTCGGCTAGTCCTCGTCAAGGACTTTGCGACACGTTCAGCAAGCGAATGAGGGTTTTAGCGCATTTGAAACAAAATCGCTTCGAAGACGTAGAGTGCGCGTTTTTGAGTGAGATCGATTGAAATTCGCTGGATTCACAGCACTTTTGATGCCCTCGTTGATAGCCGGCTCATGTCCTTCGCGCCGAAACTCATGAAATTTTTGCCATACGTTGCTATTTACGCCTAAGTATGAATTAATTATGGCAGCCGCACACAGGGAGCGGCAGCGATCTACGGCAAAGGAGCCGAAATGGCCGACGACGTTCATCTGAAAGCCGACCTAGATACACCGGTTCTCGACGCACGCGAGATCACGAAGCATTACGACGGGGTCACGGCGCTCGATCGGGCGAGTCTCTCGGTCCGCCAAGGCGAGATCCACGCGCTGCTCGGCGGCAACGGCGCGGGTAAGTCGACAATGGTCAGCATCATCTCTGGTGCTAACAAGCTCGACCAAGGATCGATCCTGCTCGACGGTGAACCGCTCACCGCTACCAGTCCTCAGGGCGCCATCAATGCCGGAATCGCCACTATCTACCAAGAGCTATCCCTCGTCCCAGCGCTCTCGGCGCTCGACAACATCTTCTTGGGGAGAGAGCTGCAGCGTCGCGTGCTTGGCGTGCCTATCGTCTCGGATCGTCGCCGTATGGAAGAGCGTGTCCGAGACCTGGCAATCGACTTTGGAATTTCCCCCTCCGAGCTCCACACACCAGTTTCAGAGTTCGGCGCGCTGAAGAAGCGATCGCTTGAGATCGTTAAGGCGCTCGCCTTCTCTCCCCGAGTGCTGATTCTCGACGAACCTACCTCCGGCCTCGAAGACGCCGAACGAGCGTCGCTATTCGAATACATGCGGGCGCTCCGAAACCGAAATGTCGCCCTGGTGTGGGTAACGCACCACCTCGAGGAACTGTCGGGCCTGGCCGATCGCGCAACAATTTTCCGCGACGGACGCAGCGTCGCGACCGTCAAGATTGCCGACGCGTCGATCGAGCTACTCCTGACCCATATGTTCGGCGATCAGCGGGAGGAGTTTGGCGGCGGTGACACTCGTCACCTGAACAGACTCACTCCGCTGGACGACGCCCCAGTTGTCATGTCTGTCCGCGGGCTCAGTCGTGGCACGCTTGTGCGGGACATTTCCTTCGACGTCCATGAGGGTGAGGTTGTCGGGCTTGCGGGTCTGGCGGGCGCCGGGCGCACCGAGGTCGTCCGGACTCTGATGGGGCTAGACCGCGCGACCTCGGGGACGGTCGAGCTCGATGGACGCAAAGTCACCCCGCGGTCGTCTTCAGCCGCTTACCACGCGGGCCTCGCGATGCTGCCCGAAGATCGCAAGCAGCTTGGCATTCTCGCAGAATTATCGATCGCGTCAAACATCTCGATATCCAAGCTGTCAACCGTGAGCAGGTGGCGATTCTGGCTCAGCGCCCGTCACGAGCGCGCTTTGGCCGAGAAGTACCGAACTCGCCTAGATATCAAGGCTCCAAGCGTAAACACCCGAATCGGCAACTTGAGCGGAGGCAACCAGCAAAAGGCCATTGTCGCCCGATGCTTGAACACCTCGCCACGGCTGTTGATTTTCGATGAGCCGACGCAGGGTATCGACGTGTCGGCCAAAGTCGACGTACACGCCCTGATCCGCCACTTCTCTGCGGACGGGGGCGCTGCGGTCCTCATCGCCTCTGAAATTGAGGAGCTTCTCGAACTCAGCCATCGAGTGCTGGTCCTGAAGAAGGGGCGCGTCGTTGGCGAGTTCCGGGACATCCCTCAAACGATCGCTTCCGGCGGTTTTGCCGAGTTGAAGTCGAAAGTGCTCGCCCTCAGTGCGGCAGGGGTAGTCGCATGAAGCTCTCGACCGTGACGGCGCGCGTCATGAACGTGCCGGGAATGCCGATGATGTTCATTCTCATCGCGGCCGTTGTCATCTTTCAGGTGCTCAATCCCATCTTCCTCAGCTCCGGAGCGCTAACCAACTTCCTCACGAACGCGGCGCCCATCCTGTTGCTCACTCTCGGAGTGGCGGTCGTGATCATCGGCGGGGGAATCGACCTGTCCGTCGGGACCGTGGCCGGGCTCAGCGCTGGCACGACGATGTTTGCGCTTGTCAGTGGCGCGCCACTCTGGCTGGGCATCACCGTAGGCTGCCTGACCGGGCTGACTTTCGGCCTCATCAACGGGATCCTCGTCGCGGTCTTCCGCATCAACGACTTCATCGCCACGCTCGCAACGCTCAACATCGCTGCGGGACTGCTCGTCGTTCTTTCGCAGGCGACTCTCCTGCAGGGAGTAACAACGCCCGGCTTCGCCCAGATCACGCGTGGAACGATTTTGGGCCTTCCTATATCGTTCGTAGTCGCGATTGGGCTCTTCGTCGTGGCGAACGTGATCCTCGCGAAGACCGTAACCGGAAGGCGACTTTATGCCATCGGGGTGTCGGTCGAGGCGTCAAACGTAGCCGGTGTCAGCGTGCCAAGAATCAGGTTGTTTACCTTTATGGTCTCGGGGCTGCTCGCGGGAGTCG
>JANONY010000092.1:0-2161 GCA_031421055.1 Actinomycetes bacterium
GACCTGGATCGCCACGGATGGCTGGTTGTCATCCGCCGTCGTGAAGGTCTCACTTCGCTTGGTCGGAATGGCGGTGTTGCGCTCGATGAGTCGAGTCATGATGCCGCCCTTTGTCTCGATTCCGAGACTCAGTGGGGTCACGTCGATGAGGAGAACGTCTTTGCGCTCGCCGCGCAATACGCCGGCCTGGAGAGCGGCGCCGACAGCGACCACCTCATCGGGGTTGACGCCCTTGTTCGGCTCCTTGCCACCAGTGAGCGACTTGACGAGCTCGACCACCGCAGGCATACGCGTCGAGCCACCGACGAGCACCACATGTGCAACGTCGGCGATCTTGACCCCGGCCTCTTTGATGACGTCTTGGAACGGCTTTTTGGTGCGCTCGAGCAGGTCTTTGGTCAGCTCTTCGAACTTGGCGCGAGTGAGCGTCTCGTCGAGGTTGGCCGGGCCGTTCTCGGTCAGTGACAGGTAGGGCAGCTGAATGCTCGCACTTGCACTCGACGACAGCTCTTTCTTCGCTTGCTCTGCGGCCTCCTTGAGGCGCTGCTTTGCGATCTTGTCTTTCGAGACGTCGACGCCAGTGGTCTCTTTGAAGCGCGTGATGAGGTAGTCAACGATGCGCTGGTCCCAGTCGTCACCACCGAGGCGGTTATCGCCGGCGGTCGAACGCACTTGGATGGTCGAGAAGTCGTCGTCCTTGCCAACCTCAAGAAGGCTGACGTCGAACGTTCCGCCACCGAGGTCGAAGACGAGAATGAGCTCATCGGCCTTGCCCTTGTCGAGGCCGTAGGCAAGAGCGGCAGCGGTTGGCTCGTTGATGATGCGCAAAACGTTGAGGCCGGCGATCTCACCGGCGTCTTTGGTAGCTTGGCGCTCTGCATCGTTGAAGTAGGCGGGAACGGTAATAACGGCATCCACTACCGGCTCACCGAGGTACTGCTCAGCGTCGCGCTTGAGCTTGGCGAGAATACGCGCGGAAATCTCTTGCGGCGTGTACTTGCGACCGTCGACATCAGTGGTCCAGTCGGTGCCCATGTGGCGTTTGACGCTCGCGATGGTGCGATCGACGTTGGTCACGGCTTGGCGCTTTGCGGTTTCCCCGACGAGTACGTCTGAGTCTTTGGTGAAGGCGACGATCGATGGGGTCGTGCGAAAACCTTCGGCGTTGGCGATAACCGTTGGTTCGCCACCCTCGAGTACCGCGACGACGGAGTTCGTTGTACCGAGGTCGATACCTACTGCTCTAGCCATTCGTTCAAATCCACTTTCTCTTGCTCGTACACGCAGTTGAGTCGCGCGGTATCAAGTTTGAAGGATGTGAATGGTCAAGTCAAGCCGCGCAGCTGAAAGTTGAGTGGGAGTGACTCAATTTAGTTGCAGACCGCGCCACCCGGACACGATCCACACGCAGGCCGCCGCGGCAACTTCGGCAACGCTGGTTTGGTCGAAGCCCTTGTCCAGGAAGATTGCAGTCGCCGAATTCGCGATGCGTTCGCGCGTGCGCTCTGGCTTGGAGGGCTCACTATCGTGGGTAACGCGCAGAATGTTAGTCGCTAAGATTCTGCTCTGCGACTCAGAAATGTCTGCCCCATTTGATAGCCGCCGAGCACTAGCCTGAGACTCATGAGCGACACTGACGTCCCGAAGCCAACCACCAAGAAAATTCCAACCGCGGCGAATACCTTGGCCGTTGGCGTAATCGGTCTGGATCTGCACTCTGCGCCGGTGCCGCGCAAGCAAGTCGTTTCGTGGGCATTCTGGGACTGGGCGACGCAGCCCTTCGCCACGGTGATCACGACATTCGTCTTCACCGTGTATCTCACGAGTTCGCTTTTTCTCGACCCAGCGGTCGCCGCACTCGGCAAAGGCAACCCCGTCTACGATCGTGCGGTCTCCGACCTCTCGGCGGGTCTCGGCCTAGCAATCACCATTGCCGGGCTGCTCGTCGCGCTCATCGCCCCGGTCCTGGGGCAGCGATCGGATGCCGCTGGTCGGCGAAAAATTTGGCTTGCTGTCAACACTGCTCTCGTTGTTCTCAGCATGGCGCTCATGTTTTTCGTCGAGGCGAGCCCGAATTTCTTCGTGCTTGGTGTCGCGCTGGTTGCCGTCGGCAACGTCTTCGCAGAGATCGCAAACGTGCACTACAACGCCATGCTGGTGC
>JANONY010000093.1:0-2591 GCA_031421055.1 Actinomycetes bacterium
GCTCATGCGGGCGTGCGATCGACGTGCTGCAACGACCGCAGCGAGCGCTCGAGGTGAAACTGCGTGTATGCCGCGACGATCCCGCTCGCCTGCGCCTGATTGCGCTCGTCGGCGAGTTCTGCGTCGGCCCAGTCGCCGCTCAGCAGGGAGGCGAGCAGCGAAATGGTGCGCGCATCGAGGCGCGGAGACCCGGGAGGGGCGACAGCATCTGCCACCATGCCGCCGAGCTGAGCAACGAATACCGAGTGCGGACCGGGCGCGCCAGTGACCGCGCAGTCGCTAAAACTGGGCGCCCACCCCGCGATGCTGAGCGCGCGCAACAGGTACGAGTCGAGGGTGAGGCTCACCGAGTGCTCCCGGCGCGCGAGCGAGCGCAGGGCGCCGACCAGCAGGAGGTACTGCTGCAGGCTGCCGTCGTCATCCGTAATTTTGTCGGCCGTCTCGACCATCACGCTCGCCGCGGTGTAGCTGGAGTAGTCGGATGTGATGTCGGCCCCATACGACCCGAGCGACTCCGCCTGCGTCACAACGTCGAGCGAGCGGCCCTCGTAGCACTGCACATCGACGACCATGAAGGGTTCCAATCGCGCGCCAAACTTCGAGGCGGTGCGACGAACCCCTTTGGCGACCGCGCGGATCTTTCCGTGACTGCGCGAAAGCATCGTCACGATGCGGTCAGCCTCTCCCAGCTTGTGGGTGCGCAGCACGACGGCTTCGTCACGGTAGAGGGGCACCCGTCCATTATCCGCGCTGCGCCTTGCCTGAGGGTCTTGGCGATCGGCCGGTCGCCAGTCCAAACCTGGAGATTATTCGCCAAACCCGACCTCGCGCCGTATAGTGAGAGAGATTCGTTCAGTCATCGGAGGACCATTGCATCGAACACGACTTCCCGGCCTAGGCGTTGCCGTCGCGATCGGGGTACTTGCCTGCCTCGCAGCGGCTGGTCCCGCAACCGCGGATGACTACGCAACGGGGAACGCAGCAACAGGTACGGGATATCCAGCAGACGGAGCAACTCATGACTACTGCTTCTACAATGTGAGCTACATTCCCTCGCTTTCCACGCCGGTGACCAACGCAATGGCTAACCTGGATGCGCAGACCGACATGACGGACTTGTACCACTCGTTGTGCCCTGCGGGCACAGACGTGCTGATCTCGTGGGTCGGGTCCGCCACCCTCGGCAGTTCCGTTCTTGGCTCCACTCAATGCCTTGCTTTGGACAGCGTTGGGCGTTGCAATCAATCCCGAGTGCTGCTCAATCAGGACTTGCTCACGACTGCTGCCACTCGACAGAAGACCGCGTGTCACGAAATCGGCCACACAGCCGGTCTCTCGCATGGCTCCACCTACGGGGGATGCATGATCAGCGGTTTGTCGACCAACATCACATATTCGAGCCACCACGTAGCGCACATCAACGCGGCATTCTGACGGGAAACATATTGCACTCACTCACCTTGGCTCTGCCGACCAGCGCACTTCTCTTGACTGTTGCACTCTCGGGGTGCGCTGCGGCCACCCCAGCATCGGCGCCAATTTCGTCCGTCGTGACAGCCAGCCCGGCCGCGCTTTCGGATTCAGCTCAAGCGGCCCTCATCCGTGATCTCTTTCGGGGAATATCGGCAGACTATATCGCCCGCACAAGTCCGGCCGAACTCGCCGACGACAGCGTCTTGGTCGTCTCGGGTTCGATTTTACGCGTCCAAGAGGGCCGCGTGGAAGGTGATCCAAACGATGACATCGTCGACTCACATTCGATCGTCGTCGTGGTGCGTGCAGACAAACCTGTGAAAGGCGCTCTTGCGCAAGACTCGGCCGGCCTTGTCTACGTCGAGCTACCTTCATCGGGCAATCGCCCGGCTCGCGACTTCGCCGACGCCTTGCCGAAGGGTACGCGAGTGCTTCTGTACTTGATTGCAGCCCCAGACGGTGCGGAGCTCGTTTGGGGGTATCAGGACCCTGCGGCAGGGCGGCCGGCACGACAGCCGCTGTACATGCCATCGAACCCACAGTCGTTCGCAATCGAGCTGACAGACGGCACAGGGGTGGTCTGGATTGGCGAATCACACTATGCGCCGGGCGCGAAGCTTGCTGACGCTTTCCCTGGCGGCAAACTAGTACCGCTGCCGGACTAAGGCTCGGCCGTCCAGAAGCAGCTCGAGCACCGTATCCACGTAGGTGGTCAGGCCGCCCGCGCTCTCCATGGGCAAAAGGTCTGGCAGCCGCGCGGCAATCTCGCTGTGCCCGACGTAGGCGGTGTAGCCCAGGACGCCCCGACGCACCGCCTCTGCGGGTCCGAAACCGATTTGCTCGAAGAGTTCGATCGTGTACGAGAGGCGGCGCTGCTCGACGCGCCGAAGCACCGTTGCGACGATGGGGTTAGCGCTCGCGGCACGCACCTCGATCTCGACCTTGTACTGGCTGCCAGCACTGTGGCTCACTCGCGCGAAAAGCATACGCAGGCGCATCACCGGGTCGGGCTCAGCCTCGAGCGCGGCGATTGTGCCCTCCGTGGTGATCTGCTCCCACAGCTTCAATGCTGCGGTGATCAGCGCCTCCCTAGTGGGAAAGTGCCAGTAGAAGCTGCC
>JANONY010000094.1:0-1643 GCA_031421055.1 Actinomycetes bacterium
GCAGGGTGAGCGAACCCGGCACACCACGTGGCCCCGGCGGCAACGAGGGGTGCGATCGCCGCGAGCGCACTGGCTTTGGCATCGGTGCATAGCTCGCCGGACGGGGAGCGGTGAACGGACTCGTCATTGAGTTCCTCTTGCTAGGTCTGAGCACATTATTGCAGCCAAGCAGTCACGGTGGACCTTGCTCTAGCTCATCGCGCGACACGGGCAGGGTCGCGCGTCGATTCACTTTTTCGACGCGTCAGCCGAAGACTCGAGCGCCAGAAAGGCGCGTTCGCGTTCGACTTTTTCAGTGACGTCCCGCTGCACGCTGACGAAGTTGACTAGCACACCATGCGAGTCGCGCACCGGGTTGATCGTGAGGTGGTTCCAGAACGGCGTGCCGTCGCGGCGGTAGTTGAGCAGGCTACCGCGGTACGCGAGACCGGCGTCGAGGCACCGCCGGATTTCTTCAGCAGTTTTCGGATCAGTATCTGGTCCCTGCAAAATGGCGCAACTCTGCCCGAACATCTCCTCCATTCCGTAGCCGGTCATTTCGGTGAAGTCGCGGTTGCACCAGATCATGCGGCGCTGCGCGTCGGACACCAGTGAGGCTTCGGTTGGCAGGTCTTGGGCGGAAGCCATGAGTACTTCGGTGGCCTCAAGCCGATTCTTGGATGGCATTGACGTTCCTCCTCCGTGAGCATCACGTCGGGGTGATCTCTTGGGTCTCTCCATCGTATGCAGACAGCCCTAGACACAGCACGTGCGCCAATGCTCCGCCTTCGCAATGCGAATATGGATGACCGGTCATGCGCACACAGAACCCCGCAATCGCGATCGCAGTACGGTTATGAGATGGTATCGACCGATCCGTCGCTTCGCGAGCGTGTCGACGAGGCACTCGATACCGTGGCGTCCGGAGCGCGGCCGTCGTTGGATGAGGCTGAGCTGCTGCTGGGCGCCCGAGGCAGCCGTCTAGAACGACTGCTCGAACTCGCGAGCTCAATTCGGGATGTCGGACTCGCGGCGATTGGTCGACCCGGCGTCATCACCTACTCTCGCAAGGTCTTCCTGCCGGTGACCACCCTGTGCCGAGACCGCTGCCACTATTGCATCTTCGTGGACACTCCCCTGCAACTGCTCGCGCAAGGCAAACCCGTCTACATGAGCCGGGAGCAGGTGCTCACCGTCGCGCGCGAGGGTGCCGCGCTCGGCTGCAAGGAGGCGTTATTCACGCTGGGCGACCGCCCGGAGAATCGCTGGCCCGCGGCGCGCGACTGGCTGGATGCCAACGGCTACGCGTCGACGATGCACTACCTCGCCGACATGGCGCTCGCCGTGCGCACCGAGACCGGCCTGATGCCGCACCTGAATCCCGGGGTGATGAGCGCTGAAGAGATGGAGTTTCTTCGCCCCTTCGCGCCGTCCATGGGAATGATGCTCGAGACGACGTCCGAGCGGCTCTGGAGCGAGAAGGGTCAGGTGCACTATGGCTCGCCCGACAAGGAGCCGCGCGTACGACTGCAGGTGCTCGAGGATGCCGGGCGCGCACGCATTCCGTTCACCACGGGCATCCTCGTTGGTATCGGCGAGACACTGCGCGACCGTGCGCACTCGCTCGAGGCGATCCGCGCATCCCATGAACGGCACGGCCACGT